>JAJUFY010000089.1 GCA_029263635.1 Ectothiorhodospiraceae bacterium
AGCGCCAGCGGGTCATGAGCGCCGCCAAGCACACCATCGGCAAGTCCGGCCGTTTCATCGCCGAGCAGGCCATCCAGCTGCACGGCGGTATCGGCGTGACCTGGGAATACTCGATGCCGCACTACGCCAAGCGCGTGGTGATGATCGACCATCAGCTGGGCGATACCGAGTTCCATCTGGAGCGGTTCGCCGCTCTGATGGAAACCGAGACGGCAGCCTAGGCCGGAGCTGCCATGGCCGGTTCCCCGGTGTGACGCCGGGGGACCGGCTCGCCTGGATCCCGGCCGGTGCGGCAAGCTGCCGCTCCGCGCAGGCCGGCCTGCGGATCCGACCGAAACGGCGGTCCGGCTGCGCCGGGACGCCGTCACTCATCGAAAGCGGCCGTCGCCCAGCGGCGGCGACCATGTAACGACAGAGCCCCCTATGGACCAGAAGATCATCAACCGCCGCGATCTCGATTTCCTGCTCTACGAACTGCTGGACCTGGAGTCGCTGACCCAGCGGCCGCGCTATGCCGAGCACGACCGCGGCACCTTCGATTCGGCTGTGGATCTGGCGCTGCGCATCGCCGTCGAGAAGTTCGCGCCGCACAACCGCAAGGCCGACGCCAACGAGCCGACCTTCGACGGCCAGCGGGTGAGCATGATTCCGGAGGTCAAGGAAGCGGTCGACGCCTACTGCGAGGCCGGCCTGATGCTGGCCTCGCACGACTACGAGCAGGGCGGCATGCAGCTGCCGTTCACCCTGGCGCAGGCGGCGCTGGCGCTGGTCAAGGGCGCCAACGTCAGCACCTCGGCCTATGTGATGCTGACCTCGGCCGCCGCCAACCTGCTGCTGGCGCATGGTTCCGAGGAGCAGAAGAAGCGCTTTGCCGAGCCGATGCTCGAGGGCCGCTTCCTGGGCACCATGGTGCTCACCGAGCCGCAGGCCGGCTCTTCGCTGGGAGATATCCGCACCACCGCCGAGCCGGCCGGGGACGGCACCTATCGCATCAAGGGCAACAAGATCTTCATCTCCGCCGGCGATCACGAGCTGTCGGAGAACATCGTCCACCTGGTGCTGGCGCGCATCAAGGGCGCCCCGGCAGGGGTGAAGGGCATCTCGCTGTTCATCGTGCCGAAGTTCCTGGTGAACGAGGACGGCAGCCTGGGAGAGCGCAACGACGTCGCCCTGGCCGGGTTGATCCACAAGATGGGCTACCGCGGCACCACCTCCACCATGCTCAACTTCGGCGAGAAGGAGGGGGCGGTCGGCTATCTGATCGGCGAGCCCAACAAGGGCCTCTCCTACATGTTCCACATGATGAACGCCGCCCGCATCGGAGTAGGGCTGGGCGCCACCATGCTGGGCTACGCCGGCTACCTGGAATCGCTGGACTATGCCCGCACCCGCCAGCAGGGCCGGCTGCTGGACAACAAGGACCCGAGCGCGCCGCCGGCGACCATCGTCGACCACCCCGACGTGCGGCGCATGCTGCTGGCGCAGAAGGTGTTCGTCGAAGGCTCGCTGGCGCTGTGCCTGTACGCCGCCCGTCAGCTCGACGAGCAGAAGACCGCCGACAGCGAGCAGGCGCGGACCGAGGCCGGGCTGCTGCTCGACATCCTCACCCCGCTGGTGAAGGCCTGGACCTCGCACTACAGCCTGGAAGCCAACTACCACGCCATCCAGATCTTCGGCGGCTACGGCTATACCCGCGAGTATCCGGTCGAGCAGATCTACCGCGACAACCGGCTCAACCCCATCCACGAGGGCACCAACGGCATCCAGGGGCTGGACCTGCTCGGCCGCAAGGTGCGCATGCACGACGGCGCCGCGCTCAAGCTGCTGGGTCAGCGCATGCGGGAGACCATCGACGAGGCCGCCGGCTTCGATGCGCCGATCTCGGGCTGGGCGCAGGAACTGGCTGGCGCGCTTGCCACTGTCGGCGACGTTACCCGGGTGCTGCTGGAGCGGGCCGCGGCCGGCGACGTCTCGCTCGCCTTCGGCAATGCCTGGCATTACCTCGACATGGTCGGCCATACCGTGGTGGCCTGGCTGTGGCTCAAGCAGGCCATCGTCGCCCAGCGCGCCCTGGATGCCGGCCGGGATGAGGACTTCTATCGCGGTAAGATCCTGGCCTGCCGGTACTTCTTCCTGTACGAGCTGCCCAAGGTGAAGCAGCAGGCCGACCTGCTGCGGCGGCTGGACGATACCCTGCTGCAGGCGAAGGAGAGCTATTTCTAGTAGTCGGTAGTAGTCAGCGAACCCGCCACGGAGCACGCTATGGACGACGACGTACTGCGGGCAATGCTCAAGTGGCCGAACGTACCGGCCCTGTTCGGCTGGCTCCGGCTGGATCGCCGCGGCCACTGGTACATCCGCGGCGAGCGTGTCGAACGCGAGGCGCTGGTCGCTTTCATCGGCCGCAACTACGCGTCCGACGAACAGGGACGCTGGTACTTCCAGAATGGCCCGCAGCGCGGCTATGTGGCGCTCGATTACACGCCCTGGGTATTGCGGGCCCAGCCTGACGGCAGCCTGCGCACCCACACCGGGCTGGCGGTCGAACAGGTGACGGCGGCGGTCGTCGACGAAGCAGGCAGCCTGCTGCTGGCGTGCGAGCACGGCGCCGGCCTGCTGGCCGATGCCGACCTGGCCTGGGCGGTGGAGCGCTTCCGGCTGGGCGATGGCAGCCCCGCAGACGATGCGCAGATCGGCCAGGCCCTGGAACGGCTGCAGGCCGGCGAGCCGGCCGAACTGGCGCTGGAGTACGCCGGCCGGCTGGCGCCGGTGACTTTTCTGCCCAGCGATGAGGTGCCGCAGCGCTTCGGCTTCGTGCGCGAGCCTGCGGCGTGAACGCAATGCGAACAGGACGGGATCTCTAATATGGCCTCGCCAACAAATGTTCTGATCATCGGCGCCGGCGCCATCGGCGGCTTCTACGGCGCCATCCTGAACCGCGCCGGCGCGCGAGTCTCGGTGGTGGCCCGCTCGGACGTCGAGGTCCTGCGGGAGCGCGGCTACACGATCAAGAGCCCGCTGGGCGACCTCTCGTTCCGGCCGGCCGAGGTCCATGCATCGGCGGAAGGCGTGACCACTCCGCCGGACTACCTGATCGTCGCCCTGAAAGTGGTCGAGGGCGTCGACCGGGTCGGGATCATCCGCCCGGCCGTCGGGCCGAATACCACCATTGTCCTGATCCAGAACGGCATCGGCATCGAACAGGAAGTTGCCGACGCCTTCCCCGACAATCCGCTGGTCAGCTGCCTGGCCTTCGTCGCGGTCAGCCGGGTCGCTCCCGGCGAGCTCGACCACAAGGCCTATGGCGCGCTGACCTTCGGCGATTATCCGCGGGGCGCTGGCGAGCAGGCGCAGCGCTTGAGCGAACTGCTGCAGGCCGGCGGCGTCGAGGCCAGGCTCAGCGACAACGTGGTCGGCGAGCGCTGGCGCAAGGCGGTTTGGAATACGCCGTTCAACCCGGGCTCCGTGCTGGCCGGCGGCGCGGACACCCAGACACTGCTTACCACCCCAGGCGGACAGGAGCTGATCGAGAGCCTGATGCACGAGGTCTGCGCCGTTGCCGCGGCCGACGGCCACCCGCTGCCGGAGGGGATCGTCGAGGGCAATATCCGCAGCACGCTGAAAATGCCTGCCTACCACAACAGCATGGCGCTGGACTTTCTCAACGGCCGGCCGATGGAGATCGAGCCCATCCTCGGCAACGTGGTGCGCACCGCCGAACGGCTCGGCGTGCCGGTGCCGCGATTGGCCACCGTCTACGCCCTGATCCGGCTGCTGGTGGCCAATCAGGCGAAGCGACGGTCTTGAGGCGAGGCAGGGCAGGCCGGCTGCTGCCGCCTGCGCCGGGCGGCGGCAAAGGCGGCCAGGCCTGAGCTTTCCGTGCCTGTGGACGTATTTGAAGAGGGAATGCCGATGCGTGCGTGGATTATCGATAAGGACGAGGATGGCCGGCCGACCATGGTGCTGCGCGAAGTGGAGCCGCCGCCGCTGGGCCCGGCCGATGTGCGCGTCCGGGTCGAAGCCATTGGCGTGAACCGCGCCGACCTGCTGCAGGTACGCGGGCTGTACCCGGCGCCTCCGGGAGTCGATCCGCGGATCCCGGGGCTGGAGTATGCCGGCACCGTCGAGGAAGTCGGCGCACGGGTCCAGCTGCACAAGGTCGGCGACCGGGTGATGGGGCTGGTGCCGGGGGCTTCCTATGCCGAGCAGGTGGGGACCACCGAACGCGAGGCCATTCCGGTGCCGGCCGGGATGGATGCCGTGCAGGCCGCGGCGGTTCCGGAAGACTTCATGACGGCCTACCGCGCCATGTTCCTGGAAGGCGGCCTGCAACCCGGCCAGTGGGTACTGATCCGGCCGGCCACCGCCGGTGTCGGCCTGGCGGGCGTGCAGCTGACGCGCGCGCTCGGCGCCCGCAGCCTGGGCACCAGCCGCAGCGAGGAGCGGCTCCAGGAAGCGGTGCGCCGCGGACTGGACGTGCCGCTGCTGGAAGGCGCCGGCCCTCTGCCCGAGCGGGTGCTGCAGGCAACGGGCGGCGAGGGCGCGGCGGTGATCCTGGATATGCTGGGCGGTGCCGCCTTTGCCGACAACCTCGCCAGCCTCAGGCTGGAAGGCAGCCTGGTGATGATCGGCCGCATGACGCCGGGCACCGGCGAGCTCGATCCGGGGCAGATGCTGATGCGGCGGCTGCGGATCCGCGGCATGACCATGCGTGCCCAGCCACTGGAGGAACGTATCCGCATCGCCCGCATCTTTCATGAGCGGCTTGCACCGCTGTTCGGCACCGGCCGGCTGCAGCCGATGGTGTCGCTGGTGCACGCGTTCGAGGACGCGCTACAGGCACACCGGGACATGCTGGACAACAAGCACCTCGGCAAGATCGTGCTGCGTGTCCGTCAAGGCTGAAGCTGTCGGAGCAGATCAACTCGGCACCGCAAGTGCCTGCAACTCGAGGAGGGTTCCATGTCATCGATCGAAGCCAGTATTGCCAGCAAGCCGCACAGCGGCATGTCGGAGGCGGAGTGGCAGGTACGGGTCGAGCTCGCCGCCTGCTATCGGCTGGTCGCCCATTTCGGCTGGGATGACCTGATCTTCACGCACCTGTCGGCGCGGGTGCCCGGACCGGAGCATCATTTCCTGATCAATCCCTATGGCTGGCTGTTCGACGAGATCACGGCGTCGTCACTGGTCAAGGTCGACCAGGACGGCAACATCGTCGATCCGGACGAGAAAAAGCGGATCAATCCGGCCGGCTTCACCATTCACAGCGCGGTGCACATGGCCCGCGAGGACGCCGGCGCGGTGATGCATCTGCATGCTGCGGACGGCGTTGCCGTGTCTGCCCACGCCGAGGGGCTGCTGCCGCTCAGCCAGACCGCCATGCTGGTGCACAAGCACGTCGCTTACCACGAGTTCGAGGGCGTGGCGCTGAACCTGGAAGAGCGGGAGCGGCTGATCGCCGACCTGGGCGACAAGAACGTGATGCTGCTGCGCAACCACGGTACCCTGACGGTCGGCCGTACGGTGCCGGAAGCCTTCATTTGGATGTACTTCCTGATGCAGGCCTGCGAGATCCAGGTGAAGACCCTGGCCTGCGGCAAGCCGCACTTCCCGCCGCAGTCGGCGATCGAGACCACTTACGGCCAGTCGGACGGGCTGCCCATGGTGGCCAACCTGGCATGGCGGCCGCTGATCCGCATGCTCGACCGCACCCAGCCGTCTTACAAGGAATAAGCTTCTTTAAAGAGAGGCTTGGAGGCACAGAGGATGGCAAAGGGCGTTTGCACCTTTGCATCCTCTGCGCAGCTTCATAGTCAGTTTTCCAAGTCGGCCTGTTGTAGCGGTACGCCTTCCTGGTAGTCGACGCTGCCGTCGCTGTAATGCTCGCGCTTCCAGACCGGGGCGCGGACCTTGAGGGTGTCGATGGCGTAGCGGGCGGCCTCGAAGGCCTGCGGGCGGTGGGCGGAGCGGACCACCACCAGCACGCTGTCGTCGCCGATATCGAGCGTGCCCTCGCGGTGCACGATGCGGCACTGCTGCACGCCGAAGCGTTCGATGACCTCCTGCTCGAGCTCGGCCAGCACCTGTTCGACCAGGGCGCGATGGGCCGAGTATTCGAGCCGGACTACCCCCTTTCCGGCATGGTGGTTGCGCACCGTGCCGGAAAACACGACCAGGGCGCCGCTGGCGGGATCCCTGGTCTCCTCGAGCAGCTGCATCAGGTCGAGCGGCTCGGACTGCAGATGACGGCGGTTGGACATGTGCTTGTGCTCCTCAGCCGCCGCTCACCGGCGGCAGCAGTGCCAGGGTGCCGCCGGGGGCGACCGTATAGCTGCGCGGGACGATGCGATCGTCCACGGCGCAGGCGAGTCGCGGCAGGTGGCTGGCGAGTGCCGGCAGCCTGGCCTGCAGCTGTTCCAGCACCTCGGCGACCGGCATCGGCGCCTCCAGCGGGTGGGAGAGTGTCTGCGCGCCGGCCAGCTCCTGCAGGACACCGTAGAACTGAACGTTGATCATGGCTGCATCAGCCTCCCAAGGCATGCATGGTCGCGGCCCGCTGAACATAGCCGGCCGATTCGATGAAACCCTTGCCCTTGTGCCAGACCGCCTTGCGGATCAGGGCGGTGAGCTCGGCATCGGCAGCGCCGGCGCGCAGGGCCTCCTTGAGGCCGGTGCTCACCGGCGAGAACAGGCAGGGGAAGATCTCTCCCGTGGCGGTCAGCCGCACACGATCGCAGCTGGCGCAGAACGGGTTGGAGACGGTGGAAATGATACCGACCCGGTAGTCGCCGTCGAGCCGATAGTAGGTGGCCGGCTCGCGGGTGCGCGGCAGCGGCTCGACGCTATAGCGGGTCCGCAGCCGGGCGATGATCTCCGCTTCCGGAACCACCCGCTCCGGCCGCCAGCCGCCGCGGCCGTCCAGCGGCATGAATACGATGAAGCGCAGCGGCAGCCCGTGGCGGCGCGCCCAGTCGGTCAGCGGCAGGACCTCCTGCTCGTTGTCGCCGCGAATCACCCCCGCGTTCAGCTTGACAGGGATGCCGGCATCCCGCGCCGCCAGGATGCCGCGCAGCACCTGTTCCAGGTTGCCCCTGGTCATGCGCTGGAACAGCTCGGGGTCCATGGCGTCGATGCTGATATTGACGTCGTCCAGCCCGGCGGCCTTGAGCGCGGTCGCGTGGCGGTCGAGCAGAACCGCGTTACTGGTCAGCGAAACCCGTTCCAGGCCGTCATCGCGCAGCGCCTTGAGGGCGGCGATGAAGTCGGTCACGCCCTTGCGCAGCAGCGGCTCGCCGCCGGTGACGCGGATGTTGCGTATGCCCAGTTCGCGCACGAACAGCGCCGCCAGCCGATGCAGTTCCTCGAAGCTCAGGATCTGGTCGCGGGGCAGCCACTCCGGGTCTTCCGGCATGCAGTAGTGGCAGCGCATGTTGCAGCGGTCGGTAATGGAAATCCGCAGCTTGTGCTTGGTGCGACCGAAGCGATCCAGCAGAGGGCCTTGGCTCGGAACGGCAGACGCCGGTGCTTGCAGCATGTCCATGATGGCCTGCCTCTTCAGTTAAACGATGCCAGCGTTGCCCGGCGACGTTTACGCCCGGTGTCCGGGCCTGTTCCGGGAGATCGGCGCTGGCGGGCGATCCAGCCTATGCCGTCGAGGATACCCGACCGGCGCAGGCTTGTGCCACGCGCTAGGACAGGGTCCGGCACGCCTGTGCGGTCAATTGACTGCCGTGGGCGGCTTGTCGCCGCCGCTGCTAGCGGCGGCAAGGTCCTGTGGCGTGTTCAGGTTCAGGAACAGATCGGCGGCATCGGAGCAGTCCACCGTCGCCATACGCAGGCTCTGGTACCAGCCGCCGACCCGCCGCTCGCCAGACTCGAGATAGCGGCGCAGCGCGTCCAGCAGCCGGGTGTGCAGCAGCACATGCAACAGCTGCAGCCGCTGCCCGTCGTGGGCGACCGCCAGGTCCGCCCGCTCGGCGTGCAGGGCGGCGGCCAGGCGTTGCGCCAGATCGGGGGGGACGGCCGGGCAGTCGCAGGGCACGACCAGCAGCAGCGGCGTCGTGGCCCGCGCCATG
>JAJUFY010000231.1 GCA_029263635.1 Ectothiorhodospiraceae bacterium
AGGCCGTGGCCGCCGCCGGCGACCGGCGCCTGGTGGTGACCCGCCCAGACCGGGCCTGGCTGGCGTCGGCGCTTGCCGAGCGCGGCTGGGACACGGTCGTCACCGCGGCTGCCGAGCGCGGCATGGGCGCCAGCCTTGCTGCCGGCATCGCCGCAGCCGCGGACTGCGACGGCTGGCTGATCGGACTGGCGGACATGCCGCTGCTGGAGCCGACGACAGCGGCGGCGATCGCCGCGGCACTGCGTGCCGGCGCGCCGGCTGCGGCCCCCTGCTACGGCGCCAGGCGGGGACACCCGGTCGGCTTCTCGGCGCAGCTGCGCTCGCAACTGCTCGCCCTGGATGGCGATACCGGCGCCCGCGCTATCCTGCAGCGGCTCAGCGATCGGCTGGTTCGAGTCGCGGTGGACGATCCGGGCATCCTGGTCGATATCGACCGGCCCGAGGATCTGGCGGCGCTGACCTTGGCGGCGCCGCCAGGCTCCCCGCCCTGACCACGACGCCTGCCGGCCGGACAAGCGCTGGGGGTTCCAGCGCCGCTTTCAGCCTTGCCTGGAACACTCCAACGCCTGCTCCAAGGCCTCCCATGCCAGCAGCACGCACCGGTGCCGCGCCGGGTGCTCGCGTACCGGGGCCAGCGGAGTCAAGGGCTCCGGTACGGCCGGTGCCGCAGGGCCGAAGCTCTCGCGCAGGCGGGCGCCGAGCTGCCGCGCTTCCTCGCGGCGGCGGCCACTGACCGCCTCGGTCAGCATGGAAGCGGAGGCGATGCAGATGGCGCAGCCGCGGCCCCGAAACCGCGCCCAGGCAATGGTTTCGCCGTCGAACCGCAGGCCGATTTCCACCTCGTCGCCGCACAACGGATTGCTGCCGGCGCCGATCGCATCGGCCTCGTCCAGCGCGCCCTTGTTCCGCGGCCGACGGGAGTGGTCGAGCAGGACTTCCCGATACGGATTGGCGTCGCTCACGGCGCGACCCTCAGGGGGCTGCGACCTTGGCCGGCGGCGGAGTCGCCTGCTCCTTGTCCCGCAGCGGCAGCCCGCTGCCCTGGCGGCGGGTCAGCACGATCTCGCTGATCACGCACAGGGCGATCTCCTCCGGCGTGCGTGCGCCCAGATCCAGCCCGGCCGGTGCCCGCACCCGCGCCAGCTGCACCTCGTCCAGCCCTTCGCGGCGCAGATAGTCGAGCACCAGCCTGGCGCGCTTGCGGCTGGCGATCAGCGCGATGTAGGCGGCGTCGGAGGCCAGCACCCGCTGCATGGATTCGTGGTCGCCCTTGTGCTGGGTCGCGATCACCACGTAGTCGTCGGCGGCAGGCTGTAATTCGGCGTAATCGAGATCGTCGGTGATCAGCCGCCGCGCGGCCGGGTAACGGCTCTGGTCGACCAGGGGGTCGTTGACCACCACGTCCAGTCCGACCAGGTCGGCCAGCATGCACAGGCATTCGGCGACACGCCCATGGCCGACGATCCACAGCGTCGGCCGCGGCAGTATCGGCTCGATATAGACGCGCATGCTGCCGCCGCAGGGCATCCCCACGCCCAGCACTTCGTCGTCCATGTCGATATCGATGATGGTGGTGTCGCCGGAGGCCATGCAGCGCAGCGCCGCCTGGCAGGCGGTGGACTCGGCGCAGCCGCCGCCGACCCAACCGGCAACGACCCGGCCGTGCCGGTCGATGACGGCCTTGGCGCCGGTCTTGGCCGAAGAGGAGCCGGCCGTTTCGATGACGGTGGCCAGCGCATGCGGTTCGCGCTGGTCGCGCAGCGCGGTCAGGACATCGAGCAGCTCTTTCGCCATGGCATCGTCCCTCGCCCCGGGCGACCGCAGGATGGCCGCCCGCTCCCATGATCCTTACCCGGCAACTATAGCAGCGCCGGGAGTCGGGCGGGCAACGGCGAGCTCGATACCGCTCAGCCCGGTGCGCAGCAGTGGCCGTGATTGACCGGCCCGTGCCCCTGGCCGAGCGGTACTGCGGTCTCGATGGCGCGGCGCAGATAGCGCCGGCCGCGCTCGACGGCATCAGCCAGCGCCAGGCCCTGCCCCAGGCCGGCAGCGATGGCCGAGGCCAGGGTGCAGCCGGTGCCGTGGGTGCTGGTGCTGTCGATGCGCGAGCCGGTGTACAGCCGCTCGCTGCCGTCCTCCTCGAACAGCACGTAGGTCACCTCGGCGCCGGGCAGGTGGCCGCCTTTCAGCAGCACCGCAACGCCGAATCGCTCCCGCAGGGCCGCCGCGGCGCGGCGGGCGGTGGCGAGGTCCGGAATCGGCGCGCCGTACAGTACCTCGGCCTCCGGCAGATTGGGGGTGATCACTGCCGCCAGCGGAATCAGCCGGTCTTGCAGCGCCTCCACCGCGCTGGGGGCCAGCAGGCGGGCGCCGCTCTCAGCCACCATGACCGGATCGACCACCACCGGGATGTCGGGGCAGCGCGCCTTGAGCACAGCGGCAACAGCCTCAATGACGTCGGCATCGAACAGCATGCCGGTCTTCACCACGTCGGCGCCGATGTCGTCCAGCACCACGTCCATCTGGGTGCGGATGAACGCCGGCGGGACCGGCAGCACTTCGCGCACTTCCTGGGTGTTCTGCGCGGTCAATGCGGTGATGGCGGTCATGGCGAAGCCGCCGAGCGCGGTGACAGCCTTGATGTCGGCCTGGATGCCGGCGCCGCCGCCGGAATCGGAGCCGGCAACGATGAGTACCCGTCCTTTCATTGCTCGTATTGTGCCTTCAAAACCTTGCGATCGACCTTGCCTGGCCCGGCCATGGGCAGTTCTTCCACCACCTCGAAACGGCGCGGAATCTTGTAGCCGGCCAGATAGCGCCGGCAGTGCTCCAGCAGCGCGTTCTGATCGATTGTTGCGCCGTCCTTGGGCACGATCAGCGCCAGCGGCACCTGCCCCCAGTTCTCGTCCGGCACCCCCAGCACCGCCACTTCGGCGACCGCCGCGTGCCGGCGCACCACGTTCTCGATTTCCTCGGGCGACACGTTCTCGCCGCCGGTGATGAACATGTTGTCGGCGCGGCCAACGATGTAGACGTAACCGCTCTCGTCCTCGCGGGCGAGATCGCCGGAGTAGACCCAGCCGCCTTCCAGCAGCACCTGCTCGGTGCGCTCGGGCTGATCCAGGTAGCGGTCGAAGTTGTGCAGGCTGCGCATGCACAGCACGCCCACCTCGCCTGGCGGTACCGGCTCGCCGGTCTGCTGGTCGACGATCTGGTAGTCGTTGTGGAAGAAGGTGGTGCCGATGCTGGCGTTGTTCTTCCAGATCTCGTCGAGGCTGTGATCGATGGCGCCGTAGGTGAAGTTGGACGGCCCCGCCTCGGTGAGCCCGTAGGACTGGGTGATCGGCACTCCCCGCTCCCAGAACGGCCGCATTGCCGCCGGTCCGCACGGGGCGCCGGCGGTCGTGATGCCGTGCAGGGACTCCAGCTTGGCCTCGCGGAAACGCGGATGCCGCGCCAGCATCAGCAGCATCGCCTCCACTGCGCCGAAATGGGTGATCTGCTCGCGCTCGATCAGCTCCAGCACCTTGGTCGGCTCGAACTGCCGCAGCAGCACGGTATAGCCGCCGACGTGGAACATCGGCGTGAAGGTGTTCCAGCCGCCGATGTGGAACAGCGGAAAGGTCAGCAGCTCGCGCTGCTGCGCCAGCGCGCCGCTGGAGGTGACGATGATATCGAGCGAGTTCCACAGCATCTGCCGGTGCGGCACCACGCAGATCTTCGGCGTTGCGGTGGTGCCGCCGGTGTGGATGTACAGGTAGGGATCGCTCTGTGCCAGCGGCACGTTGATCTGGCGCGGCGCGGTGGCGAGCACCTCGCGCTGCCAGACGCTGTCTTCGCCATCCGACCAGATCATGGTCCGGCTCACCGAGTCCGGCAGCGCCAGCGATTCCGCCAGCTCGGCGAAGACATCCTCGTAGAACAGCATCTGCGGCTTGATGCGGCCGATGAGATCGTCCAGCTCGTGCTTGGTGAGCCGCGGACTGAGCGGCGCCAGGATCAGCCCCAGCTTGCCGCAGGCCAGATACGGGTCGATCGCCTCGATACGGTTGCGGGCGATGAAACAGAGCGTATCGCCCTTCTTGTAGCCGAGGTCGGCGAGATAGGTGCCCACCTTGCAGGCCCGCTCGTCCATCTCGGCAT
>JAJUFY010000042.1 GCA_029263635.1 Ectothiorhodospiraceae bacterium
GCAGCAGGGCCGGTATCGCCAGCAGCCCGCCGCCGATGATCAGCAGCAGCGGCCAGCGCTGGCCGAGCAGCCGGTCGGAGTAGACCATGAGCAGGGCCGACGAGATCAGCTGCGTGCCGACCAGGTGCTGCAGCAGAAGCTGCGCAGCCTCAGCAACGTGACCGTCATCACCTCCGGCCAGACCACCGAGATCCACGGCGACGGCAAGAAGGTGACCGGCCTGAGCTACAAGGACCGCGACAGCGGCGAGCTGCACCAGCTGGAACTGGAAGGCGTGTTCGTGCAGATCGGCCTGGTGCCGAATACCGAGTGGCTGAAGGACACGGTGGCCCTGACCCGCTGGGGCGAGATCGAAGTCGATGCCCGCGGCCAGACGTCGGTGCCCGGCGTGTTCGCCGCCGGCGACGCCACCACGGTGCCTTACAAGCAGATCGTGATCGCCATGGGCGAGGGCTCCAAGGCCGCGCTCAGCGCCTTCGACTACCTGATCCGCACCTCGGTGCCGGAAGAGCAGAAGAAGGCTTCGGTGGCCTAGGCCCACCGCCCCCGGAACAAAACGGCGCCTACAACGGGCGCCGTTTTTTTATGCGGCATCCCGGCTCAGTGCCGTCGCTGCAGACCGCCCGATGCCCACAGCGCCAGCAGGCAGATCGCCACCACCGGCAGGAAGCCGGCAGCCGGGGAACCGCTGTAGTCCACCGCCCAGCCGCCCAGCACCGGCATCAGGAACGTCAGCACGTTGCCGAGCAGGGTGACGCCGGCAGCCAGCCGCGCCACCTGGGCCATCGGCACCAGCCAGGCCGGCAGGGTCAGCGCCAGCACGAACAGTGCGCTGGCGGCCAGCCCCAGCAAGCCTGCCGCCCACACCACGCCGGTGCCCGGCGCCAGCAGCAGGGCCGGTATCGCCAGCAGCCCGCCGCCGATGATCAGCAGCAGCGGCCAGCGCTGGCCGAGCAGCCGGTCGGAGTAGACCATGAGCAGGGCCGACGAGATCAGCTGCGTGCCGTTCAGGGCGCTGAGGCTGGCGGTGAGCAGCTGCACCCGGTCGCTCTGGGCGAGGATCTGCGGCAGGAAGATGTTGCCGCCGTAGAACAGCGCCCCGCCGCAGCCGAGCAGGATCGTGCAGCGCCAGAGCAGCGGGTCGCGCCAGCTTACCGCCACCGCCACTCCGCTGGCGGGCGCCGCCGGCGCGGCCGCCGGCTGCCGATGGGCGAGCAGCGCCAGCACGATCAGCGGCACCGGCAGCACCCACAGCGCGAAGCTCAGCAGCCAGTGCTCGCCGAGCACGTGCTCCACCAACGGCCCGGTCAGGCCGGCGCCGAGCAGTTCCCCCACCAGCAGGCCGTTGGCATAGACCGCCGAGGCACGGCCGATATGGCTGGGCACCCAGCTGCGGGCCAGCAGCGGCATACCGATCTGCATCAGGGCGATGCCGCCGCCCATGACCACCGTCGCCAGCAGGAACAGCGGGATTCCTTCGGGCACGCTGCGCAGCGCGCTGCCGGCGGCCATCACCGCCAGCCCGGTCGCCACTGTCGCCACGGCGCCGAACCGGCTCACCAGCCAGGCAGCGATCAGCGCGCAGCCGCCGATCAGCAGCGAAGGCAGGCTGGTTGCCAGCGCGATATCGCCGGTGGAGAACCCCAGCTCCGCCTCCAGCAGCAGGCTGAGCGGCGGCACGATGAGCACGCCGAGCCGCAGGTAGAGGCCGAGGAACCAGAGCAGGATGTAATGACGGGTGTTGTCGTTAGGCATTGCTTGATGTGGTCTTCAAACCGAGGCGCAAACCGGCAACCATGCCAGAATTCGCCCCGGCCTGCCTACCGCGGCGGAGTCATCGCCGGGGTCCGGCGCCCTCACCCCGGTCGGTGCCTGAACCGGGATGCACTGTTCGTGCTGCCGCTCGCACCTATATCTTTTTGTTCTGTAAGCTATCGCTTGGACATCCTGGATCTGGAGCACGCTATGTCTGCCGCTTCTTTCCGCGCGGATGCGCGCGTCATCGGGCTGGTCGCCACTGCCCACGGCGTATCGCATTTCTTCCAGCTGCTGCTGGCCCCCCTGTTTCCCTGGATCCGGGCGGAGCTGGGGCTGAGCTATGCCGAGCTAGGCGCGCTGATGGCGATCTTCTTCATCGTCTCCGGTGTCGGCCAGGCGCTGTCCGGCTTCATCGTCGACCGTGTCGGCGCGCGCTCGGTGCTGTTCGTCGGCCTGGCGCTGCTCGGCGCGGCAGCGCTGGTGATGGGCACCAGCAGCGGCTATGCCGGCCTGGCGCTGGGAGCCATGATCGCCGGGCTCGGCAACTGCGTGTTCCACCCGGCCGACTACACCTTGCTCAACCGGCGAGTATCGGCGCCGCGGCTTGCCCATGCGTTCTCGGCGCACGGCATTTCCGGCAACCTCGGCTACGCGGCCGCCCCCGTCTTCCTGGTCGGCATCGCCCAGCTGACGGGCTCCTGGCGCACCGCCGTGCTGGCGGCCGCGGCCGTCGCCATCGCGGTGCTGCTGCTCCTGCTGCTCAACCGCAGCGTGCTCGACGACCGCGCCGGACTCAGTGCCGCGGACGGGAGCCGGGCCCGCTCGGCGGCGGCCGGTTCCAGCCTGGCCTTCCTCAAGCTGCCGCAGGTCTGGATGTGCTTCGCCTTCTTCCTGGTCTCCAGCCTTGCCATCGGCGGCGTCCAGAGCTTCGCGCCGACCGCGCTGCACGAGCTCTACGGCATGCCGCTGACGCTGGCGGCGCTGGCCTACACCACCTTCATGCTGGCCAGTGCCGGCGGCATGTTGCTCGGCGGCTTCGCCGGCGCCCGCACCAGCAACCATGACCGCCTCATTGCCACCTGCTTCGTCGTCGCCGGCAGCCTGAGCGTGCTGCTGGGGCTGGCGGTGCTGCCGGCAGTGATGGTGCTGCCGATCATGGGCCTGATCGGCTTCGGCACCGGCGTGGCCAACCCTTCGCGCGACCTGCTGGTGCGGGCGGCTTCGCCGGCGGGCGCCACCGGCCGGGTCTACGGCACGGTGTATTCGGGACTGGACGCGGGCATGGCAATCGCACCGGTGATCTTCGGACTGATCATGGACGCGCATCAGCCGGGCTGGGTGTTCGTGGTCATCGGCGGCTTCCAGTTCCTGGCGATCTTTACCGCGCTGACGGTCGGAACCAGTTCCCGCCGCCGGCGGGATGTCACGGCGGTCGCCTGAGCGCGGCCGCCCCACGAGCTTCACGCTCTTTGCTGGAGAATACCCATGGCCGATCCGGCCGCCATCCGCAACATGGCCGTCTTCTGTGACTTCGAGAACATCGCGCTGGGCGTGCGCGATGCCAATTTCCCCAAGTTCGACATCCAGCGCGTCCTGGAGCGGCTGCTGCTCAAGGGCAACATCGTCGTCAAGAAGGCCTACTGCGACTGGGATCGCTACAAGGACTTCAAGAAGGACATGCACGAGGCTTCCTTCGAGCTGATCGAGATCCCGCACGTCCGCCAGTCCGGCAAGAACTCGGCCGACATCCGCATGGTCGTGGATGCGCTCGACCTCTGCTACACCAAGTCCCACGTCGATACCTTCGTGATCGTCAGCGGCGACTCCGACTTCTCGCCGCTGGTGAGCAAGCTGCGCGAGAACAACAAGATCGTCATCGGCGTCGGGGTCAAGAGTTCCACCTCCGACCTGCTGATGAACAACTGTGACGAGTTCATCCTCTACGACGACCTGGTGCGCGAGGAGGAAACCAAGCGCAAGGCGGCGGCCAAGGCCAGCACCAGAAGATCCGCCAAGAAAGACGCGGACCGCAGCCAGGAGGCCATGACCCTGTTGCTGGAAACGGTAGAAGCGCTCTATGCCGAGCGCGGGGACGAGGGCAAGATCTGGTCGTCGATGATCAAGCAGGCGCTGAAGCGGCGCAATCCGAGCTTCAGCGAGTCCTACTACGGCTTCCGTTCCTTCGGCAAGCTGCTGGAGGAAGCGCAGAAACGCAAGCTGCTCAACCTCGAGCTGGACGAGAAATCCGGCAACTACCTCGTGCGCGGATACAGCGGCGAATAACCTCCTGCGCGCCCGGCCCGGAACCGGATGGCAAAGAACACCACGATCAACAGCAGCTCGGCGATATCGCCGCCGTAGTACATCCACTGCGCAGCCGTACGGATCTCGTCGATGCCGTGCGGGGTGCCGCGCGGCCAGCCATAGGCATACATCAGCTTCGCCAGCGTCGCATGGCTGGCGGTGGCGAGGAACAGCACCGCCAGTCGCAGCCGCAGGCCGGGGCGGTGCGGCGCCGGATCAGGCCCGACGATCGCCCAGGTGAACAGATAGCCGGAGAGCACGAAGTGCACGTGCACCAACCGGTGCAGCAGCGGACTGGTCAGAGTGGCGGCATACAGCGGCGTCAGATAGAGCACGTACATGCCGCCGATGTCCAACAGCAATGCCGTAACGGGGTGGATCAAGCCGCGCAGCGGCCGGCTGCCCAGCAGCCGCACCAGGCCACGTGCGGCCGGCACCGGCAGCGAGCGCAGCAGCAGCGTGCCGGGCGCCCCCAGCACCAGCGGCAGTGGCGCGAACATGCCGAGCAGCAGGTGCTGGAGCATATGACCACGCAGATCGTGGTGAGCAAAGGCCGCGACCGGCGCAGACACGGCAAGCCCAAGTAGCCCCACGCCCAGCGTAAAACTCGCCGTTCGCCAGCTGCTCCAGCGGCGCCCGGCCAGACGCTGCCAGAGAGCCGCTATCCAGTAAAGAACGAGGACAACGAGCAGCAGCGCCGGCACCAGCAGCACCTGTCCGACCTCCGCGTGCTGCGCCGCCATCCGCCGGACCTAGCTGTATGCAGCGCCGCGGCGGGTCAGCATGATGCCGATGGCAAGCAGCACCAGACCGGCCAGGTTCCAGGCCAGATCGTAAGGAAGCAGGTCGACGCCATAGCGGATCTGGTGCAAGCGCAGCACCTTATGGTCGACGACTCCATCGAACAGCTGAAAGCCGCCGGCACCAAGGAAAAAACCACCCCAGGCGGGCAGCGTCACCAACACCTGGCGGCGGCGCAGTTCGCTGAGCCAGAAGAACCCTGCGACGATGGCGATCAGCTCGGCGGCATGCAGCAGCCCATCGGAGAACAGCGCCACGGCAGGGGTTGCCGCATCGTAGAAATGATGCCAGGCAAGCAGCTGGTGGAAGACGATCTCGTCCACCGCTGCCATCAAACCGACTCCGACCAGGAGCCCGGCCCACCGCGAGCGTCTCGCGTCACCGGCTGCCACTGTGCGCCCTCCGACAATTCCTGTGCATCAGATCGGGCCACACGGCGAAGGCAACAATGCGCCGAAACGGCGAAGAGCCCTAGCCGGTTACGGTTGCGCCTCCCGCGGGAAGAGCATACGGGAGGACCAAGCGGCAGTGGGTCGCGGTTTCCCAGGCGCTTTAAAAGAATGTCCCGTCCAGCGGCGACGACGCGCTGGCATACCGCCGGCGCGGAATGCGTCCGGCGAGGAAGGCCTCGCGGCCGGCCTCGACCGCCTTGCGCATGGCCGAAGCCATCAGCACCGGATTCTTGGCGCCGGCGATCGCGGTGTTCATCAGCACCCCGTCGCAGCCCAGCTCCATGGCGATGGCGGCATCGGAGGCGGTGCCGACGCCGGCATCGACCAGGATCGGCACCTCGGCGTTTTCGATGATGGTGAGAATGTTGTAGCGGTTCTGGATCCCCAGCCCGGAGCCGATCGGCGCCGCCAACGGCATCACCGCCACACAGCCGATCTGCTCCAGCCGCTTGGCGATGATCGGATCGTCGCTGGTATAGACCATCACCTTGAAGCCGTCGGCGACCAGCGCCTCGGCCGCCTCGAGGGTGGCCGGAATGTCGGGATAAAGCGTTTTGTCGTCGCCCAGCACCTCCAGCTTGACCAGGTCGTGGCCGTCCAGCAGCTCGCGGGCCAGCCGGCAGGTGCGGACCGCATCCTTGGCGGTATAGCAGCCGGCGGTGTTGGGCAGAATGGTGTAGCGCTCCGGCGGCAGCACATCGAGCAGGTTCGGCTCGTCAGGATTCTGGCCGATGTTGGTGCGGCGGATGGCGACCGTCACGATCTCGGCGCCGCTCGCCTCGGTGGCGCGGCGGGTTTCGTCGAGGTCCTTGTACTTGCCGGTGCCCACCAGCAATCGCGAACGGAAAGCGCGGCCGGCGATCAGCAGAGGGTCGTGCAGATCAGTCATGGGTGCTCCTGGTGGCGGAATGCGGTGCCTGATGAACAAGCCGACCGGGCAGGTCGAGGCGGCAGCTGTCAGCCGCCGCCGATCGCATGCACGATTTCAACCCGGTCGCCGGCCGCGAGCCGATGCTCCTGATAGCGGCTGCGGGGGACGATGACCTCGTTGACCTCCAGCGCGATCCGCCGACCGGCAAGATCGAGACCTTCGAGCAGATCGGCGACGGTGGCTTCCTCGGACAGTCGGTAGGGCTTGCCGTTGAGAATGATTTCCATGGCGCTCATTGTAAGCCCATGCCCCGGCCGCGACCACTCGCTCGGCGGCGTTTCCAGGCTTGCGCGAGCCTGGGAAAGCTCCATAATACAAGGCATCCGCGGGCGTAGTTCAATGGTAGAACTTCGGCTTCCCAAGCCGATAGCGTGGGTTCGATTCCCATCGCCCGCTCCATCTTCCGACCTCTCCCGCACCGGCCGACGGCCGGTGCGGGAGCCTCGCTAGCGCAGGCGGGTCTCCAGCCTGTTGATCACTTCGACCACGCCCGGCGTTGCTTCGGCGATGTCCTCCGCCTGCCGGGCCAGCGGAGGCGACGGCGCCTCGCCGGTCAGCACCACCAGGCCGCGCTCGGCGGCAACGGTCAGGCTGGCGGTATCCCCGCCCCAGGCCTGCTCGATGCGGCGGTAGACCTCGCGGGCCAGGCCTTCATTATCGAGCGGATTGCCGCTGACCACCGCAGCCTGCCCTGCCGTGGCCAGCGCCAGGAATATCGGCGCGATCCAGACGAACTTGCTATGCATGCTCCGATCTCTGGGGCGGCAGGCCGCCGTTTCAAGGCCGGCTCAGGCTTCCGCCTGTTGCCGCCATAGCATCAGGAATTCATCCCGCGGAACCGGCCGGCCGAAGTAGAAGCCCTGCGCCACGTCGCACTGCCGCGCGCGCAGAAATTCCATCTGCTCGGCCGTTTCCACCCCTTCGGCGATGACCTTGAGCTGGAAGTTCTGCGCCAGGTCGAGCACCGTCTCGGTGATCTTGGCGTCGGTGATATCGCTGGTGACATTGCGGATGAACGACTGATCGATCTTGACGACGTGGATCGGGAAGTAGCGAAAGTAGGCGAACGAGGAACAGCCAGTCCCGAAGTCGTCGATGGAAATGACGATCCCCATCCGCTCGACTTCCTGCAACAGCCGCCGGTGCGCTGCGCTGTCTTCGATGAAGACCCGCTCGGTGAGCTCGAGCCCGAGATAGCGGGCCAGGCCATCATCGGCGTAGGCATGGAGGTCGCGAAGCAGCTGATCGTGGCGGAACTGGGCGGCCGAGACATTCACGCACAGCTGCGGCAGCGGCAACCCGCGGCGTCTCCAGCAAGCCAGGTCATTGCAGACCAGCTGGATGACCAGCGAGCCGATCGGCACGATCAGGCCGGTCTCCTCGGTCAGCGGGATGAACTCGCCGGGCGGCACCATGCGGCCATTGCGGGGCCAGCGCAGCAGCGCCTCGGCGCCGACCACCCGCCCGGAATGCAGTTCCACCTGCGGCTGGTAGTACACCGTGAATTCACCCCGGTCGAGAGCCAGGTGGAGGTTGCGCTTCATCTCCAGCCGACGCAGCGCGATCCGGTGCAGCCGGGTGGAGTACATGGCGAAGGTGTTGCGGCCGGCCGCCTTGGCCTGGTACATCGCGGAATCGGCGTGTTTCACCAGGGACTCGGCATCGACCCCCGCTTCGGGATAGGTGGCGATGCCGATACTGGTGGACACATAGACTTCGCTGTCGCCTAGCCGGAACCGCTGCTTCAGCGCCTCCAGGATCTTCTCGGCCACCGCGGCACAGTCATAGGTATGCGGCAGGTCCTCCGCCAGGATCAGGAACTCGTCGCCGCCCTGGCGGCAGATGATGTCGGTGTCGCGCAGCACCGAGCGCAGCCGCTCGGCAAACAGCCGCAACAGCAGATCGCCGCTGGCATGACCGAGAGTGTCGTTGATGTCCTTGAAGTTATCCAGGTCGAGGAAGAATACCGCCAGCGACTGCCGATCGCGGGCGGCGTGATGAATCGCCCGCTGCAGATGTTCCTCGAACATCATCCGGTTGGGCAGCCCGGTCAGCGGGTCATGCCGGGCGAGGTGCGCGAGTTCGTTCGCCACCCGCTCGCGTTCCATCACTTCCCGGGCCAGCTTCCGGTTGCTGGCGACGAGCTCCGACGTCCGCTGCGCCACCCGCCGCTCCAGATCGGCATTCAGCTTGCGGATGCGCGCCGAGCTATGCTCGAGCAACTGCTTCGCGCGCAGCGCAAAGCCGAGCATCCCGGCCAGCAGCGCACCGATGGCAAGCACCAGCTCCGGCAGCAGCGTCCCTGCGCTCTCGCGCAGGCCAGCCAGCGGCCAGACCGCCAGCTGCCATGACAGCCCCCGCATCTGCAGCGGCAGCCGCACCAGGAACTGCTCGCTCTCCGGCAGGGGCTGGCTGCTGTAGATGCGCTGGTCGCCATTGAAGAGCGCGATGCCGTAGCCGCGCTCCAGTTCATCGCGGAGGAGATGCTCGGCCAGGCCTTGTACGTCGAAGACGGCGACCATGAGGCCGGCGAACCGCCCCTCCCAGTAGACCGGCAGATAGGCAAAGACGCCATAGCCGGCGGCGTGTGGAAATGGCTGCGAGAACTCCGGCCGGCGCTGCTCCAGAGCGGGCAGAATCGCCTCCCACTGGGCAGGGTCACGGGCGAGGTTAACGCCGATAAAGCGCGCATTGGACTCGGCCGGCACCACCTGCCTGACCGTGAACTGATCGTCGGCCCAGGCGAAGCCGAGATACTGCCGCTGCTCGACCAGCAGCCGTGCCGCGATGCGCCAGGGCTCGGCAGGCGGCGCCTGCCGTTCCTCCAGGCGCTCCGCCATCTGTACCAGCGTATCGACCTCCAGCCGGAGTTCGCTGATGAGCGCATTGCGCATGGTGCGGGCCTCGACCCGGTTGTTGCGCGCGAACTGGGTGGTTTCCCAGGCTTCCAGCGCCTGCCAGAACAGCGCCGACAGCAGCAGTACGCCGACCGTGGCGCTCAACGGCAGCCAGGGCGAAGGTGTCGGCGCGCGTTCGAACCGTGTCAGCCGGGCGGCTTCCGCTAACAGCCCGGCTCCGAGCAGGATCAGCACCAGCGCGACCTGCAAGGCAATTCCCCTGACCCCGGTGATGGGGTGGGCGGGCTCGGCGCCGGCCAGGAAGCCGAACAGCGGCAGCAGGCCGAAGGCGGCGGTGACCGTGCCGAGCAGGCCAAGCCAGACACTCGGATAGCGCAGTGCCTGCCAGGCGGTACGGATACTGACAGCGATGCCTACCAGAACCACCGCCACCGCCGCCAGCGGCGGCTGCCAGATTGGACCGCCGGCCATGTAGGGCAGGGCATAGGCCAGCCTGTCCAGCCCGGCATCCGGCGGCAGCAGTTCGCCAACCAGGCTTAGCGTGCCGATCACGATGGCCAGCCCCGCCAGCAGCCGCGGCAGCAACCGGCGGCCGCTGTCTGCCGTCGCCAGGGCCAGCCCACCCAGCAGCAGCCCCAGCGCCGACAGCAGGTAGATGTGCATCAGCAGCGGGCGCAGCCCGATGAAGATCGCCGGGTCGATGCTCCGGCTGAGCAGCACGAGCAGGCCGAATCCCGCTGCGACGATTCCGCTCAACCGCGCCAGCGGATGGACACGCGGACTGGTATTCGGGGGTGGATTCATCCGGACACTGCGCAGCGGCGAGGTCCGGGGCTCATCTGGTACAGCATGTTCCGGACGTGGGCTTTTGCTTGCTGATCGCCAATGCCAGATGAGGGTCAGGCAGTGAAACCAAAATCCGCCGCCGGTTGGTATCAACCCTTCCCGATCGCACTGTATTAAAATGTGGCATCCGCACCACGAGCCGCTTGCCGGCCGCTGTTGCAGCCGGTCCGAAACCGGATCTATCGGCCAATGGAGACGCTGATGGCGCGTGTGCTGAAATGGATCCTCATTGCCGCGGCGGCGCTCGTGGTGCTGCTGATCGCAGCCGTCGTCGCTGTGGTCGTGCTGGTCGATCCAAACGACTACAAGGACCAGATTGCCCAGGCCGTCGAGCAGCAGACCGGGCGCACGCTGACCATCGAGGGCGACCTCGATCTCACCTTCTTCCCCTGGCTCGGCCTCAAGCTCGGCCGGGCGCAACTGAGCGACGCGCCCGGCTTTGGCGACCAGCCCTTCGCCCGGCTCGACGGAGCGCGGCTGGCGGTCGCGGTCTGGCCGCTGCTCAGCCAGCAACGCCTGGTGCTCGACAAGATCGAGGTCAATGGGCTGAACCTGCGGCTCATCCGCAATGAGCAGGGCCGCGGCAATTGGGAGGACCTGGCCGAGCGGTTCGCTGCCGAAGAGCAGGCGCCGGCCGAACCGCAGCCGGAGCAGCCCGGCCGGCAACTGGCCATCGAGAGCCAGGGCGGGCTGGAACTCAAGGATGCCGCCATCCTCTGGGAAGACCGCCAGGCCGGCACCCGTTACCTGATAAGCCCGTTCAACGTCACCGTCTCCGAGCTGAACCCGGAGCAGCCGATTCCGCTGCGCGCACGCTGGGCGCTGCAGGCCACCGATGCACCCGAGCTCAGCGGCGAGCTGACGGCGCGGGTGCGCTACGATCAGGCCGGCCAGAAAGTCGCCGTGCAGGATCTGGTCCTGGACGCGCTGGCACGCGGCGAGCAGCTGCCGGGCGGCGAGCTCAGGGCC
Source organism: Ectothiorhodospiraceae bacterium (assembly GCA_029263635.1). GTDB lineage: Bacteria > Pseudomonadota > Gammaproteobacteria > Nitrococcales > AK92 > JAAYIK01. Next base: position 10,920 of record JAJUFY010000042.1, read on the forward strand.
AGTCTGCGCGCCATGGTGGAAGCCGACCTGCAGGCGCAACGCTACGCCGTGCCGCAGGCCACGCTGCAGGTGGCCGGCGTGACGGCCAATCTTGCGGCGGAAGCCGGCATGCAGAACGAGCAGCTGGCAGCCAGCGGTACCCTGACCCTGCCCTCGTTCAATGCCCGCGAACTGATGCGGCGCCTGGAGCTGGAAGTGCCGCCGACGGCCGATCCGAACGCGCTGGCCAGCGTGGCACTAACCGCCCGGCTGCGCTTCGACGGTCAAGGACTGGCTCTCGAACAGCTGCAGGGCGAGCTCGACCAGACCAACATCCGCGGCCAGGCGCAGATACCCTCCTTCGACCCGCTCACGGCGCGCTTCCAGCTGGCGCTGGATCAGCTGGACCTGGACCGCTATCTCGCGCCGGCACAGGAAGGCGAGCCCGCCCCGGCACCGCCGGGCGAGCCGGCGCCGGAGACGGAGCTGCCGGTCGACTTGCTGCGCGAGCTGAATCTTGACGGCACCGTCAGCATCGACCGGCTGACCGTCAAGAAAGTCAATGTCACTGACATCAAGACCACCATCACGGCCCGCAACGGCGTGATCA
>JAJUFY010000064.1 GCA_029263635.1 Ectothiorhodospiraceae bacterium
CATGCGCGCGAAATGCGCCGCCTGCGCCGGGAAATCCGCAACAGCAATCGCCGCACCATCGCCATGATCGCCGCCGCGACCTGCATCCTCAGCGCCGTCACCATGCTCGCCAGCAGCGGTGTCTTGCTTGCCGTTCTCGACCAGATGCCGCCACTGGCCTGGGCGCTAGGCGGACTGGGGATGGTCCTGCTGCTCTACGCCTGGCTGAAGCGCTAGCCACCACGGCAGGGACACGAGCAATGGGATCCAGCAGGCAGCCGCACTAGCGGGCTGTGAGCGCGCGCCAGGCTTCCTGCTCCTGTTGCTGCCTGGCAATCATCTCCCGCAATGGGATCAGCTCCACGCCCAGGGCCTGCAGAGTCGGCAGCCGCCGCTCGAGCAGCTCCAGGGTGGCGGCATGCGGGTGGCCGATGGCAACGGCCAGGCCCTGGCGCCGGGCCAGGGCGATGAGCCGGTCGAACTCGGCCGCCACCGCCGCCGGCGACGGGTCGTGATCGAGAAACACGTGGCGGCGCAGCGCCGGCACCCCCTGCTCGTGCGCCATGCGCTCGGCCACGGTCTGGGCGCTGGTGCGGCTGTCGACGAAGAACAGATTGCCGCGCGCCTTCAGCTCCTGCATCAGCCAGGTCATGTGGCCCGGATGCCGGGTCAGCAGGCTGCCCATGTGATTGTTGACGCCGCTGACATGGGGCACGGTCGCCAGGGCGCGCCGCACCGCATCGACGAATTCGGTCCGGTCCATATGCAGGGTGACCGCGCCCGGCCCTAGCGGCCCGTCCTCGATCGCCTGCATGGGCATGTGGAGCAGGACTTCCTTGCCCTGTGCGTGCGCGAGCTCGGCCAGCGCCGGACCATGCGGGGTGTGCGGCAGAAATGCGAAGGCGACCGGCCCCGGAAGGTCGATCGCCCGTCGGTCCGCCCGTAGCCGGGCGCCGATGTCGTCGATGATGATGCTGATGGCCGGGGGAGCACCGCCGGCGCCTGCCGCCGCCAGCGGCGGCAGCAGGCATAACAGGAACGCCAGGACCCGTGCCAGCAAGCGTCAACCCCGATTCATGCGGCTGTTGGCGATGACAAGTCCACGCAGCAGGTTGACGGCCTCGGTCAGTGCGTAGTCGTCGCCGGTGCCGGCCTGCCCGGCCGTGGTCTCATCGCCCGCCATTTCGCCCTTGGCATCGGGATTGCTGAGATGCCCCTTGAGGTCCACTTCGCGCAGCCGCTCGACCCTGGGGGTATCGATCCTCTCCAGCTTGTAGGCTGCCAGCTGCACGTCCGGCTTGATGCCTTCGGCCTGGATGGAACGGCCGGCCGGGGTGAAATAGCGCGCCGTGGTGATCTTGATGGCGCCGCCCTGCTTCAGCGGCATGATGGTCTGCACCGAGCCCTTGCCGAAGGTCTGGCTGCCCATGATGATGGCGCGGCCGTGATCCTGCAGGGCGCCGGCGACGATCTCGGATGCCGAGGCGGAACCTTCGTTCACCAGCACCACCAGCGGCGCGTCGTCGAGCAGGTCGTCCGGCGTGGCGAACCAGCTGGTCTGCAGCTTTTCGCGGCGGCCGTCGGTGTAGACGATCTTGCCGTCGCGCAGGAAGGCGTCCGACACCTGCACGGCAGCGTTCAGCACGCCACCCGGGTTGTTGCGCAGGTCCAGCACCAGCCCCTGCAGCTTGCCGCCGGCCTCCTTCTTGAGCGCCTCGAGGGCCTCCACCAGATCCTGGCCGGTGCGCGACTGGAACTGGCTGATCCGCACGTAGCCCAGGCCGTCGTCGATCATGCGGCTCCGCACGCTCTTCACCTGCACCACGGCGCGGGTGAGGGTGACGGTGAACGGCTCGCCCTTGCCTTCGCGCAGCACGGTCAGATCGATGTTGGTGCCCGGCTCGCCGCGCATGAGCTTGACGGCCTCGCTGAGCGACATGCCCTTCACCGGCCGGTTGTCGAGCCGCACGATCAGGTCGCCCGCTCGCAGGCCGGCCTTGGCGGCCGGGGTGTCGTCGATCGGCGCGATGACCTTGACCAAGCCGTCCTGCTGGCCGACTTCGATGCCCAGCCCGCCGAATTCGCCGTTGGTGCTGGCCTGCAGGTCCTGGTACTGAGCGACGTCGAGATAGGAGGAGTGCGGATCGAGACCGCTGAGCATGCCGCGCACGGCGTTCTCGATCAGGGTCTTGTCGTCGACCTGCTCGACGTAGTCCCGCTTGATCCGCGCATACGCCTCGCTGAAAGCGCGCAGCTCTTCGAGCGGCAGCTCGGCATGCCGTTCGGCTTCGGCCGCCACTGCGGGCGCCACCGAACCGAGAAAACCGAGAGACACGCCGGTGCAAAGCGCAAGAAGAGTAGGCTTGAATCGCATAAAGCTGCTCCTGGCGAATGTATCGTTGCGGCTGCCCGCAGGCACCCTATCTAGCCAGTTAACAACCACATTCCTGGTGTTTCCGTGAACGCTGTCACCGGCAGGCGACAGGAACGGACCGGACGGCGCAAGTTGTGCGGTACTACCGCCCCCCCGTTGGCTGCAGCCACAGCAGCGGATCGACCGGTTCCCCCCTGGACCGCACCTCGAAGTATAAACCCGGCGCACGCCGCGTGCCGCCGGCGCCTACCGCAGCGACGACGTCCCCCGTCTGCACCCAGTCACCGTTTTCCTTATAGATCGCTTCATTGTGTCCATAAAGAGTCATGAAGCCGTCGCCATGGTCGACGATCAGCAGCAGTCCGAAGCCCCGCAGCCAATCGGCGAAGACCACCCGCCCGCGCGCTACCGCACGCACCGGATCGCCCGGCTTGGCTGCGATCAGGACCCCGCTCCAGCGCATCTCGCCCAGGCCGCGTTCTTCACCGAAACGGGCCAGCAGCGCACCCTGCAGCGGCCAGGCCAGCCGGCCCCGACTGGCCGTGAACGGCCGCTGGTCAAAGCGCAGATCCTTGACGTCGGCGAGCGCATCCCGCAGCCGCGCGAGCAGCCGCTCCAGCGCTTCGGCATCGGCCTGCAGCCGGCTCAGCTCCTGGCCGCTCGCGGCGACCCGGGCTTCGATGGCCGCAAGCGCCGTGGCGCGCTCGCGCCTGGCCGCCGCCAGCTCCCGCTGGGCGGCAAGCTCCTGGTCACGCAGCTCGGCGACCCTGCTCGTCTCCGCCGCCAGCCGGCGCTCGAGCCCGGCGAGCCGCTGCAGTTCGGCTGTCGCCGCCTCCAGCTCCTGCCGGCGGGCAGCCTGCAGGTAGCGATGGTAGGTCAGCACCCGGCCCAGCTGCAGCGGGTCGTCGGTGCTCAGCAGCAGTTTCAGGTAGCCGTCGCGGCTGCTGGCATAGGCAGCCCGCAGCTGGCGGGCGAGCTCGCTGCGGTTGGCGTCGATCCGGGCCTGCTGCCCCGCCACCTCGCGCCGCAGGGCGTGCACCCGTTCCTGGCCGGCGGCCAGCTGCCGTTCCAGGTCGCGCAGCCGGGCAGCGGTCCGGGCAATCCTGGCGTCGAGCTTGCGCAGCTGGCTGCTGGCCGCATCCTGCTGCGCCTGTTCTCGCCGCAACTGCGCCTGCACCTGGCGGATCTGCTCGCGCACCTGTCCCAGCCGCGCCTCCGATTCCCGGTAGTCGGGGCTGGCGACAGCCAGGGAAGACACTGGAAGCAGGACAGCGAAAACTAGGGAATACGCCAGATGATGGAGTTTCATATCGGGGCCGGACCGGACTAGAGTTCAATATGCTGATGAACTGCCATTCATCTGTCGCCACAATGCTGTATCATTAGCTGCAGTTTGTCAGTCGTTAGATTTACTCGCCTGTTTCTACAGGGAAGACGACGCCCCGGCATTACCGGGCTACTCAGCAACAACAAGAGGGTCCAAGGAATGGTCTCGATCGTTGAAGATGACATTCAACCCGCCGCCCGCGCTCTCAAGGCGATGTCGCACCCGCTGCGCCTGCGCATCCTCTGTGTCCTGGCCGACACCGAGGTCAACGTGCAGGACATCGTGACCGAGGTGGGCACGTCCCAGAGCAACATCTCGCAGCATCTTGCCATCCTGCGCGAGAAAGGCATCATCGCCGCCCGCAAGGATGCGAACCGCGTCTACTATCGCGTACAGGACAGGCGCATCCTGAATCTTATTGGTATGATGCGCGACGTATTCGCGGCGCCGCGCTACCCTCGGGCCTTGCCTTGATGCCTTAAGTCGTGCGGCGCCGTCTGTGAACATCAAGACGGCGCACGTATGGATCGAATCATCGAATTTATCGGCAATCACCCGCTGCTGGTGCTCGCCACGGCTGTTGTCGCGGTTGCGATCATCGTCACCGAGATCCTCCGGCTGCGGAGGGGCCCCAGCAGCGTTGAACCCGCGACTGCCACCCAGCTGTACAACCGCGAAAACGCCCTGTTCGTCGACATCCGCAGCGATGCCGAATTCCACAAGGCGCACCTGCCGGGCGCGATCCACATTCCCGCCAGCACCGTCGCGCAGCGGCTCGACAGGCTTGAGCCGCACCGCGGCAAACCCATCATCCTTTACTGCAACAACGGCATGCAGACCGGCCGAGTGGTAGCGCAGCTGCGCAAGCAGGGCTTCGCCAAGGCCTATCAGTTGCAGGGCGGAATCAACAGCTGGCAGAGCGCCGGCTATCCGCTGGAAGCCAAGTAGCGATCAGCGAGGACACCATGGCTGAGCAGACGAATGCCGCCGGCGGCCAACAGCAGGCGCCAGGTCAGACCTTCAACATTGCCAAGATCTTCCTCAAGGACGCTTCCTTCGAGTCGCCCAACACCCCGCAGGTGTTCCAGGGCACAACCTGGAATCCCCAGGTGCATGTCGACCTCGGCACCGACGCCCGGGCCGTCGCCAACAACACCTATGAAGTCGTCCTGAGCGTGACGGTCACTGCCAAGCTCGGCGAGCAGACTGCCTATCTGTGCGAGATCAAGCAAGGCGGCATCTTCCAGCTGGACGGCTTCGACCAGCCGACGCTGCGAGGCATCCTCGGCAGCTACTGCCCGAACATCCTGTTTCCCTACGCTCGCGAAGCGATCACCGACCTGGTCACCAAAGGCGGCTTTCCGCAGCTGGTGCTCGGCCCGGTGAACTTCGACGCGCTCTACGCGCAGCAGCAGGCCCAGCAGAACGCCCAGGCTGGCGCCGCCGACCAGCATTGAGCCATGACCAGCTGGGCGGTATTGGGCGCCGGCTCCTGGGGCACGGCGCTGGCACTGGCGTTGAGCCGGAACGGCCATCGGGTTCTGCTCTGGGATCATGATCCGCAACGGGCCGAAGCGCTGCGGCGGACGCGCGAGAACCAGCGCTACCTGCCGGGCGTGCCGCTGCCGGATTCCATTGCCCCGACCGGCGATCTGGAGCGGGCGCTCACGGCCGAGCAGGTCCTGGTGGTTGTCCCCAGCCACGCCTTCCGCGGCATGCTGACGCAGATCGCGCCTTTCTACCGTCCCGGTCGGCCGCTGGCCTGGGCCACCAAGGGCCTGGACGCGGCATCCGGCGGCTTCCTGCATGATGTCGCCGCCGATGTGCTGCCCGACGCCGGTCCGTTCGCTGTCCTCTCCGGCCCGAGCTTTGCCGGCGAGGTGGCGCGCGGGCTGCCGACCGCGGTCGTCGTCGCCTCGCGGGATGCCGCCTTCGCGGCAGCGGTGGCCGGCGACTTCCACAACGAGTCGTTTCGCGTCTACACCAGCAGCGACATCGTCGGCGTCGAGCTGGGCGGCTCGGTCAAGAACGTGCTCGCCATCGCCACCGGCATTGCCGATGGCATGGGCCTGGGCGCCAACGCCCGGGCAGCGCTGGTGACGCGCGGCCTGGCCGAGCTGGTGAGGCTTGGTGCGGCGCTGAATGCCGACCCGCAGACCCTGATGGGCTTGAGCGGCGTCGGCGATCTGATCCTGACCTGCACCGACGACCAGTCCCGCAACCGTCGCTTCGGCCTCGCGCTGGGCCGCGGCCAGCAAGCCGGCGACGCCCGGCAGGCGATCGGGCAGACCGTGGAGGGCGTACGGACCGCGGCCGAGGTATTCGCTCTGGCGCAGCGCGTCGGCGTTGAAGTGCCACTGTGCGAGCAGGTCCACCGGGTGCTGTCCGGCGAGCTGACGGCCAGCCAGGCAATGCGGGTGCTGATGCAGCGGGCGCAGAAGGCCGAATTCGACAACTGAGGCGGAATCCGCCGAACCTACCAGACCCCGCCGGCAAAGTCCTGCTGCCGCCAGGCTTCGTAGACCACCACGGCAACCGCGTTGGACAGGTTCAGGCTGCGGCTGTTGGGCACCATCGGGATGCGCAGCACCTCTGTGGGCGCCAGCTTCGCCAGCGCAGCGTCGTCCAGCCCCCGCGTTTCCGGACCGAACACCAGGCAATCGCCCGGCTGATAGCGGAATTCATGGTAGCCGGCGTCGGCTTTGCTCGAGAAAGCCAGGAGCCGCTGCGGCCGCACCGCGGCCAGGAACGCCTCGATGCCGTCATGGGTCCGAACCCGGACCCATTCATGGTAATCGAGTCCGGCTCGGCGCAGGCGGGCATCGTCCATTTCGAAGCCGAGCGGGCGGATCAGATGCAGTTCCACGCCCGTGTTGGCGCACAGGCGGATCACATTGCCGGTGTTGGGCGGAATCTCGGGCTCGACCAGGACGACGTGCAGCATGGCGGCAGGATTGTTGCCGGCAACGGCGGCGATGTCCATGGCCGAACCGCGCAAGTCCGTCAGTGCAGCCGCGACGGACGGTGCATGTAGAAGGTCTGCGGGCCGCCGCGGGCAATGACCCGGCCGTGATCGTCCAGCACTTCCACGCTCAGCGCATGGGCGCCCCGATCGACATTGACCAGCCTCATGCTGGTCTTGCCTACCGCTTCGCCGACCGGCACGCCGTCAAGCAGCAGCCTGAGCCTGTGGCCGCTGCGCAAGGCCGGTTGCAGTCCTACCGTGACCTCGACCTGGCCGGGTCCGTTGCGGATAGTCTGCTCCGGGGCCGGCGAGAGGATCTCCACACGGGCATAGATCGAGGGCGGCTCCGGCTTCGCCGCTGGCGAGGCGGGCGGTGGCAGCGGCGGCGAGGTGTAGACCTGCAATGGCGGCAGCTCCACCGGATCGGCGCCCGGCGCCGGGATGTCGCTGTAATGCCAGCGGCCGGATGCGTCCTGCCACTTGTAAATGACAGCGCCCGCGGCGATGGGGTAGACCGCCAGCAGCAGGGCAAGCGAAGCTCGCGTCATGGCCTAGATATAAGCCAGGGCTTGGCGTCGCTGCAAACCGCCGGGGTCCGCACCGGACCCCGGCGGACGGGACTCTCCAGGCCGGCGCTACAGGCTGTAATAGAGATCGAACTCCACCGGATGGGTGGTCATCCGCAGGCGCTGGACATCCTGCATCTTCAGCCTGATGTAGGAGTCGATGAAGTCGTCGCTGAAGACGCCGCCGCGCTTGAGGAACTCGCGATCCCGATCCAGGGCATTGAGTGCTTCCTCCAGCGAGAAGACCACCTTGGGGATGTCCTTCTCTTCCTCCGGCGGCAGATCGTACAGATCCTTGTCGGCCGCATCCCCGGGATGGATCTTGTTCTGGATGCCGTCGAGCCCGGCCATCATCATGGCCGCGAAGGCAAGGTACGGATTCGCGGTGGAATCCGGGAAGCGCACTTCGATGCGACGAGCCCGCGGGTCGGAAACATAGGGGATCCGGATCGACGCCGAGCGATTCTGCGCCGAGTAGGCCAGCAACACCGGCGCCTCGAAATGGGGCACCAGCCGCTTGTAGCTGTTGGTCGAGGGGTTGGTGAACGCGTTCAGCGCGTGGGCATGCTTGATGATGCCGCCGATGTAGTACAGCGCCAGTTCCGACAGGCCGCCATACTGGTCGCCGGTGAACAGGTTCTTGCCGGCCTTGGCGAGAGACTGATGCACATGCATGCCCGAGCCGTTATCGCCGACCAGCGGCTTCGGCATGAAGGTCGCGGTCTTGCCGTAGGCATGGGCGACATTGTGGATCACGTACTTGAGGGTCTGCACCTGATCCGCCTTGCGCACCATGGTGCCGAAGCGGACACCGATCTCGCACTGACCGGCAGTGGCCACCTCGTGATGGTGTACCTCCACCTCCAGGCCCATTTCCTCCAGCGCTTCGCACATGGCGGCACGGACATCGTGCAGGGCATCGACCGGCGGCACCGGAAAGTAGCCGCCCTTGATGCCGGGGCGATGCCCCATGTTGCCATCCGGGTAGACGCGCTCCGTGTTCCAGCTGGCTTCCTCCGAGTCGATCTTGTAGAAGCAGCCGCTCATGTCGGCGCCCCAGCGCACGTCGTCGAAGATGAAGAACTCGTTCTCCGGGCCGAAGAAGGCGGTGTCGGCAATGCCGGTGGACTGCAGGTAGGCCTCGGCGCGCTTGGCGATCGAGCGCGGATCGCGCCCGTATCCCTGCATGGTGCTGGGCTCGATGATGTCGCAGACCAGGATCAGGGTGCGCTCGTCGAAGAACGGATCGAGCACCGCGGTGGACGGGTCCGGCATCAGGATCATGTCGGATTCGTTGATGCCCCTCCAGCCGGCGATGGAGGAACCGTCGAACATCTTGCCGCTCTCGAACAGATCGGCATCGACGGTCTTGGCGGGCACAGTCACGTGCTGTTGCTTGCCGCGGCTGTCAGTGAAGCGGAAATCGACGTATTTGACTTCTTGGTCCTTGATCAGCTGGAGGACGTCTTCAGGTGTACGAGGCATTGCTCGTTCTCCACGGGGATGGTTTTTAGGATCGGGACACCGATCGCGCTGCTTGGAGAATGGCGCCATCATCTGAGCAGCACGCGGGGATCACGTCTGGCGAGAGGAGAGCATCAGCACGGTGCTTTTCCCGCCCAAGCCGCGCCAACATGATAACGCAGCCCGCCGGCAGATGATCGCTGCCATTGCAGAAAAAATATGTGGCCACGGGCCGCTACCTTCCAGACGCGCCCCTACATCCACCGATAGGGCCACGGTATACTCTGCGGCCTATCCAGGCCCTCATGACGCGCTGCGGCCCCTACCTCATCCTGCATGACTGGCCGGGTGCGCGCATCGTGCAAAGGGCCCTCGAGTGGCGCCGGGCCGGAGGGGGCAGAAACCGGCGCTGTCAGCGTTTTCCAATCCCCGGGAGGGGCCGTCTTGCCCGCGACAATCACCAAGCCGATGACGTTTCAGGACCTGATCCTGGCTCTGCAGCAGTACTGGGCACAGCATGGCTGTGTGGTACTCCAACCACTGGACATGGAAGTGGGCGCCGGCACCTTCCATCCCGCCACCTTCCTGCGGGCGATCGGCCCGGAGCCCTGGAACTCCGCCTATGTCCAGCCGTCGCGCCGGCCTACCGACGGCCGTTACGGCGAAAACCCCAACCGCCTGCAGCACTACTACCAGTTCCAGGTCGTGCTCAAGCCGTCGCCGCAGAACATCCAGCAGCTCTATCTCGGCTCGCTGGAGATGCTCGGCTTCGATCCGCTGGTGCACGACATCCGTTTCGTCGAGGACAACTGGGAATCGCCGACGCTGGGCGCCTGGGGCCTCGGCTGGGAGGTGTGGCTGAACGGGATGGAAGTCACCCAGTTCACCTATTTCCAGCAGGTCGGCGGCCTCGACTGCGATCCAGTGATGGGTGAGATCACCTACGGCCTGGAGCGGCTGGCGATGTACATCCAGGGCGTGGAAAGCGTCTACGACCTGGTCTGGACCGAAGGCGCGGCCGGCAGCGGCCGCGTGCTGTACCGCGACGTCTTCCACCAGAACGAAGTCGAGCAATCGACCTAC
>JAJUFY010000171.1 GCA_029263635.1 Ectothiorhodospiraceae bacterium
ATCGACGCCGCCGACTACACCGGCGCCGCCGTCAATTACGAGCTCGGCTTCTGGCAGATCACCAAGTACATCATCATGGGTCCGGCCTCGACGCCCTGCCTGCACCAGCCGGTCGACCTGATGGACTTCGCGGTCAGCCGCCGCGTCTATGAGCGGATGTCCAAGAAGACCCAGGACCTGATGCACCAGCTGGTCGCCGCCTATTCGCGAGAGCACTACATCGCCATTCAGGCTGCCAACGCCCAAGCCTGGCCCAAATACCGGGAGCGCGGCACCGAGATCATCCACTTGTCCGAGGAAGACGCTCAGCGTTTCCGCAAGCTGGCCATTCCGCTCTGGTTCAAGTGGGCCAACACCGACCCGGATGCCGCCAAGCTGTTCCAGATGCATCTGAGAACGATGATGGATCCGGCGGTCGCGGTGATTACCGAGGAAGACATCAAGGGCCAGAAACTCAGCATCTGACTGGGCCGGGAAGGCGGCACGCACGGCACGACGTGTTGATACACGCCGTGCCTGTCGATGCCGGTCTTGCTACAGCAACGCCGCGTCTTCTCGGAGAGCCAGAATGAATTTCGAGGTCAACTTCGTTCTGCCGCACTGGCTGTACTGGTCGTTCCTGCTGATCGGGCCGCTGGTCGCCCTCTATCTGATCAACCGCAGTTTCCGCCGGGGCCAGACCCCGACCGGCGTCACCGCCGAAGAAGCCGCTCCGGTCGGCACCGGCGAAACGGTGCGGCCCCCCGGCAACGCCTTCACGCGCTACGTCGATGCGATCTCCGGCTTCACCGGCCGCTTCGTCGGCTACTGGGCGCTGATCGCGCCGTTCATCTACACCTACGAGGTCATCGCCCGCTATCTCCTGAACTCGCCGACCAACTGGGCGCACGAGTCGATGTTCCTGATGTTCGGCATGCAGTACCTGCTGGCCGGCGCCTACGCGCTGCGCGAGGACGGCCATGTGCGGGTGGACGTGCTGTACACCCGGCTGTCGCCATTGCTGCGCGCCGCGCTCGACCTGCTCACCTCGGTGTTCTTCTACATTTTCACGCTGGCGCTGATCACCACCGGCTGGACCTTCTTCGCCCAGTCGATGTCCAGCGAACAGTTCTTCTTCGCCGCCGGCTATCGCAACGAACTGTCCTTCACCGAATGGGCCATCCAGTATTACCCGGTGAAGTTCACCATTTTCCTGGGTGGGGTGTTGCTGCTGCTGCAGGGTACTGCCCGGCTCATCAAGGACATCCAGGCTTATCGGCTCGCCAGCACTGCCCATCGGAGCGACTCGACGGCCGCCGGCGTCATGTCGGGTGTCGGCGTCAATATCGAGCAACCGCCCGGGCTGACAGCTGCCCGCATCCTGGTCGGCATTGGCGTGCTGCTAGCGCTGCTGGCTCTGGTCGAGGTCATCAACATCGCCTTGTTCGAGGGCGACAGCCCGCTCTGGACACTGGAGAGCAGCCTGAGCGGCTTCGGCATCGGCGCCCTGACCGCCGTCATGTTCGGCTCGCTGCTGGTGGTGCTGCTGGCCGGTCTGCCGCTCGCCTTCGTCACCGGTGGGCTGGGCGTGCTGTTCCTGTTCCTGATCGGCGACCACTACATGCTCAACCTGATCCCGTCGCGGATCTTCCCGCTGATGACCAACTATCAGCTCTCTGCCATCCCGCTGTTCATCTTCATGGCGGCAGTGCTGGAAAAGGCCGGGCTGATCGAGGAGCTGTTCGACGTCGTCTACAAGTGGCTGGGCGGCCTCAGGGGCGGCCTGGCGGTGGCCACCATCTTCGCCTCCACACTGCTGGCAGCGATGGTGGGCGTGATCGGTGCTGCAGTGGTGACCATGGGCATGATCGCGCTGCCGGCCATGCTCAGGCGCCGCTACGATCCGCAGATCGCCATGGGTTCGATCATGGCCGGCGGCACGCTGGGCATCCTGATTCCGCCGTCCATCCTCGCCATCCTCTACGGCGTGGTGGCACAGCAGTCGGTGGGCGAGCTCTATATTGGTTCTGTGATCCCGGGGCTGCTGCTGTCCGGCATGTACATGCTCTACGTCTGGATCCGCTCCACCCTCAACCCGGCCGTCGGACCGCCGCTGCCGGTGGCGGAGCGGGTCAGCACGGCCGAGAAGCTGCGGCTGCTGCGCAGCATGCTGGCGCCTGTCTTTCTGGTGGTGCTGGTGCTGGGGGTGATCTTCACCGGCATGGCGACCGCGGTAGAGGCGGCCGGCATCGGCTCGTTCGGCGCGCTGCTGGTGGCAGCCTTGCACGGCCGGCTGACCTGGCCGAACCTGCACGCGGCCTGCATGACCACGCTCAAGGCCACGGCCATGGTGCTGTGGATCGCTTTCGGCGCCAGCATCTTCGTCGGCTTCTATATCCTGCAGGGCGGCCAGGAGTTCGTGCAGGAGTCGATCGAGGGCTTCGGGCTGGGACCGTACGGCATTCTCGTCTTGATGATGATCATCCTGATTTTCCTGGGCATGTTCCTGGACTGGGTGGGCATCCTGCTGCTGGCCGTGCCGATCTTCGTGCCGCTGATCATGCCGCTGGAATTCGACGGCGTGTTCGGTCTGCCGGGCGTGTCACCGGCCAACGTCGGGCTATGGTTCGGGGTGGTTTACCTGGTGAACATGCAGATATCGTTCCTGAGCCCGCCATTCGGCTATGCCCTGTTCTATATCCGCGGCGTGGCGCCGGCCTCGATACCGATGGCCGCTATCTTCCGCTCGGCCATTCCGTTCCTGCTGTTGCAGCTGGTCGGGCTGACGCTGGTGATCATCTTCCCCGGCCTGATCACCTGGCTGCCGAACCGGGTATACGGCGGGAACTAGCTGCTGGAGTCGGTTGCGCAGAAGTGGTGGGTGCAATTCGCAGCACGCCGGACGGCCATAAACTGCCAGGACATCCGGCACGTTACAGCGACGCCTAACCAGCCCTGCTCAGTCCACGTCCTGGTCGACGGTCTTCGCCTGCACGATCAGCTCGGCGGTGGCGATGTTGGTGGCGAGCGGTATGTCATGGACGTTGCAGACGCGCTGCAGGGTCTGGATGTCCGGATCGTGGGGATGGGCGTTGAGCGGGTCGACGATGAAGATCACCGCGCCCACCTCGCCGGCCGCAACCCGCGCAGCGATCTGCGCGTCGCCGCCCAGCGGACCGGACAGTACGCACTCGACCAGCAGCCCGGTCGCCTCGGCGATCCGCTTGCCGGTGGTGCCGGTAGCAACCAGCTGCCAGCCTTCCAGGGCCTGGCGGTTGCGCTGGCAGAACGCCGTCAGGGCGTCCTTCTTGGTGTCATGCGCAATCAGCGCCATGACCGCCGGCGGCTTGCGCGGGCTGGAGCGAGATTGGTTCATGCAGTGCAGCTCCTGTCGAGGTCACGGTCGGCCAGCCGAAGCGTTCGTACAGCCGGACGAATTCCGCCGGCAACGGCGCCGAGATAGCCAGCTCGTCCTGGGTATAAGGATGCCGGAACACCAGCCGCTGTGCGAACAACAGCAACCGATGGATGCCGAACTGCTGTCGGAACAGCCGGTTGTGTCGCCCTTCGCCATGCGTGGTGTCGCCGATCAGCGGATGGAAGATGTGGGCGAAGTGCTTGCGGATCTGGTGTCGGCGCCCGGTTTCCGGCTCTACCTCCACCAGGGAGTAGCGGGTGGTGGCGTAACGGCCGACCGGGATCGGCAGCTCGACCGTAGCCAGCCGGCGGTAGCGGGTGAGCGCCGGCTGGGCCGGCCGGCCCGGCTCCTCGCGCAGCGGGTAATCGATCACGCCTTCGGTATCGGTGTAGCCGCGGACGACCGCCAGATAGCGCTTGGTTACCGCCCGTGCCTCGAACAGCTCGCACAGCGCCCGCGTCGCCGCCGGGTTCAGGCCGAACACCAGCACTCCGGAGGTGGGCCGGTCGAGCCGATGCACCGGATAGACCCGCTGGCCGATCTGGTCGCGTAGGCGCTGCAGCACGAATTCGCTGCCGTCGGCAATCCAGGTGCGGTGTACCAGCATGCCTGCCGGCTTGTCGACGGCAATGTAGTGCTGGTCGCGATAGAGCACCGGCAGCTCGGTGGGAGTTGAAGCCATGCCGGCATCATAACCGCTGGCGGCGGCGCAAAAGAAAACCCGCTCCAGGGAGCGGGTCCAGTTACCTGCACAAGCGCGGCGGGAATTTTTGTAGAGCCTGGTCAGCGACTGACCGCCGTGCAGACGGGAGAACTATACCCGCCTGCCGGGCCACTCACGGCGCACTGCCGCACAGTCGCGGGTCCGACTGGCGCACAGAATCGTCATCTGCCGACACCGCCACGTCGCCAATACGAAAAAGGCCCCGCTCCTTGGAGCAGGGCCTTTGCCCACTTCACGGCGGCGGTTTACACCGGCCGTCGTTCCTCGTGGAGCCGCTAGTCAGATAGTGACGCGCATGTCGATTTCAAGGCGGGGGACGCGCCGGTCTCAGCAACGTCTCAGCCGAACAGCGGCGCGAGGAGGGCGAATCCAGCCATGGCGACGGCCACGCCCAATACCAGCAGCACCACGGCCCGCTCGATGGCATCGATACGCTTCATGAAAAACACCTCCGACTACCGCTGTGAAACATCGGCTCCGGACTCGGCCGGAAGCCGACGCGAGAGCATGCCAGGGCTTCTGCTGCACTGCAACACGAACGGCGGGCGATCGGCAGCCGGCGCCGATCCCTGTATGATCAGTACCAGGCCAGAGTCCGGCGGCGCCATGTCGAGCGATACCCAGAAGATCCTGAGTCAGCACTACCTGTTCACCAGCTTCGAGCCGGCTCAGCTCGCCGAACTCGCCGGACATGTGCGGCCGCTGCGGCTGCCGGCCGACAGCCTGCTGTTCAGCCACGGCGACCCGGCCGATCGCTTCTTCCTGGTGGTCAGCGGCCAGGTCAAGCTGTTCCGCACCACACCCGACGGCCAGGAAAAGGTGATGGAGCTGATTGGGCCGGGCCGCACCTTCGGTGAGGCGATCATGTTCATGGAGCAGCAGCGCTATCCGGTCAGTGCCCAGGCACTCAAGGACTCCATGCTCCTCGCCATTCCCAACCGGCGCTATCTGCAGCTGGTGCGCAACAATCCCGACGCCTGCCTGCGCCTGCTCGGCGACCTGAGCATGCGCCTGCATCAGCGCCTCAACGAGGTGGAGAACCTGTCGCTGCAGAACGCAGGCCACCGGGTGGCCCGCTATCTCCTCAAACGGCTGCCGCCCGGCGGCGGCGACGGCACGGTGCTGCAGCTGGATGCGCCCAAGCAGGTGATC
>JAJUFY010000215.1 GCA_029263635.1 Ectothiorhodospiraceae bacterium
CCGCCGAACGCCTTGCGCACCGACTGCAGCTCCAGCAGCGGCGCGCCGCGAGCCGATTTCGGCCGCTGCGGCAGAGCCGGCGCCGGAGCCGGCGGCGGCGGATCCTGCCGGGCCGGCAGCAGCCGTGCGAGCAACGGCGACAGCCCGGTGGGCGCGGTCTGCAGGATCACCACCAGCAGGATGCCGAAGACAATGATCTCGTAGGGGCCGGTGCTGCCCAGCAGTGCCGGCAGCACGTCCTGCAGGATGTCTTCCAGTATCGTGACCACCGCGGCGCCGAGCACCGCGCCGGCGACATGACCGACCCCGCCGATCACCGCCATCAGCAGGTACTCGATGCCCGCGCCGATGGAGAAAGTGCCCGGGCTGATCGCCCGCTGGATGTGTGCGTACAGCCAGCCGGACAGCGCCGCCAGCAGAGCCGCGTAGACAAACACCACCAGCTTGGCGCGCGCGGTGTTGACGCCGCAGGACTCGGCCGCCTGCGTCCCTTCCCGCAGCGCGCGGATGGCGCGCCCTGCCCGCGAGTTGAGCAGGTTCAGGGTCAGCAGCATTGCCCCGGCAAGGCAGACCCAGATGACGAAATAGGCCTCGCGACTGCCGGTCAGGGGCACGCCGGCGATGGTCAGCGGCGGAATCCCGAACAGCCCGTCGTAGCGGCCCAGATAGGTGGTGTTGCCGAGCAGGAAAAAGATGGCGATGCCCCAGGCGAGGGTGCCGAGCGGCAGGTAATGCCCCGACAGGCGCACCGTCACCAGCCCCAGCAACAGCGCCAGCAGGCCGGTCACGGCCAGCGACGCGAACACGGTCAGCCACGGCGAAAAGCCGTAGTACAGGGTCAGCACGGCGGTGGTATAGGCACCGAAGCCGACGAATGCCGCCTGACCGAACGAGGTCATGCCGCCGACCCCGGTCAGCAGGACGAGCCCGACCGCAACCAGGCTGAACAGCCCGATGTAGTTGCAAAGGGTGATCCAGAAGGTCGGCACCCCCGGCACCAGCGGGAACAGCAGGCTGGCGGCGACGGCGGCGAAAACAAGCTTGCGAACGGACATCGGCATCACTCCTCGTCATGCCCCGGATCGCGCAGCGAGCGCCAGAGCAGCACCGGAATGATCAGCGTGAACACGATCGCCTCCTTGTAAGCGCTCTGCCAGAAGGAAGCGAACGCCTCGATCAGCCCCACGCCGAGCGCAGCCGCCACGGTAACGGGATAGCTGGCCAGGCCGCCGAGGATGGCGGCGATGAAGCCCTTGAGGCCGATCAGAAAACCGGTGTCGTAATAAATCGTGGTCACCGGCGAGATCAGCACGCCAGATACCACCCCGATCAGCGCCGCCATGGCAAAGGCGGCGTTGCCCGCCAGCCAGCTCGGAATCCCGACCAGACGCGCACCGATGCGGTTGACTGCCACCGCGATCAGCGCCTTGCCGGCCAGCGTCTTCTCGAAGAACAGGTACAGCAGCAGCATCAGCGCCGCGGCGACGGCGACAATGGCGATGCTCTGCCCCGTGATCGTCAGCACGCCGGTCGACATCACGGCATCCGACAGCGGCCGTGTCTGGTAGCCTTCCGGCCCGAAGAACACCAGGCCCAGCCCGAGCAGGGCAAGGTGGACGCCGACCGCGGTGATCAGCAGGACCAGAATCGACGCCTCTGCCAGCGGCTGAAACGCCATTCGGTAGATGTAAACGCCTATCGGCGCGACCAGGGCGATGGTCAGCGCGACATCCGCCAGCACCGGCAGCTCCCTGGGGGCCAGCCACCAGGCGAGCAGGCCGACGACGCATGGCAGCAGCAGGTCGAGGCCGACGATGCCGCGCAGCCGGCGGACACTCAGATCCTTCCGATTGCGCCACAACTCCAGCAGCGCCGTCGCCAGGCCCAGGCAGATCAGCAGGCCGATGGTGCCGGGAGCGCGCCCTTCCTCAAGCGCGGCCAGCGTCAGCGCCCCGAAGGCCACGAATTCACCCTGCGGGAACAGGATCACCCGGGTCACTGCGAACACCAGCACCAGCGCCACCGCTACCAGAGCGTAGATCGCGCCGTTGAGCACTCCGTCCTGCAGCAGGAACAGTACGATGGTCGTATCCACTGCGTTTCCTCGGCTGCTGCCGGCGCCCGACGCAAAGACGCGGACGCCGGCAGACTGTCGACAGAACGGCTCTTATCTCTCCAGCAGCGTGAACTTGCCGTCCTTGATCTGGACGATAGCCGCCGCTCGCTGGTCGTAGCCGTTATGCTCGGTCGGAGAGTAGGTGGCCGGGCCAGCCACCAGCGGCAGGTCGGTGGACGCCTCGATGGCATCGCGCAGCGCCTTGCGGAACTCCGGGGTACCCGGCCGGCCGGCCTTCAGCGCCTCCGGCACCGCATGCTGCAGTATCACCCCGACATCCCAGGTGTGCGCGCCGAACATGATCGGCGGCCGCCCGTACCTGTCGGTGAACACCTTGACGAACGGTTCCGCCGCCTTCCGGATCGGATCGTCAGCAGCCAGCTGGTTGTGGACGAGGAACGGCCCGGCCGGGAACACGGTACCCTCGACATCCTTGCCGCCGAGCCTGATGAAGGCGGGCGTGGCGATGCCATGGCTCTGGTAGATCGGCTTGTCGTAGCCGCGGCTGCGCAGGGTCTTCTGCGGCAGCACGGCCGGAGTACCGGACGCGCCCACCAGGATGGCATCCGGCTTGGCGGCGATCAGCTTCAGCACCTGACCGGTGACGCTGGTGTCGGTGCGGGCATAGGACTCGTTGGCGACGATCTCCATGCCGCGCTTCTCGAAGGCTGCCTTGGCCGCCTTGTACCAGTCCTGACCGTAGGAATCGTTGAAGCCGATGAAGCCGATCCGCTTGGCGCCGGTCTTGACGATGTAGTCGGCCAAACGCTCGGCCATGATCGAGTCGTTGGGGACGACCTTGAACACCCAGCGGCGCTTGTCATCCATCGGCTCGATCATTTCCCGCGCCGGGGCGGTGGCAATCAGCGGGATGCTGGCTTCCGCCGCAAGCTCGACCAGCGGCAGCGACGGTGGCGCGACGCTGGATCCTACCAGCACGTCCACGTTCTCCTCGGTGATCAGCTTGCGCGCGTTCGCCACCGATTGTGTGGCGCTGGTCCCATCGTCCAGCAGAATCCAGCGCACCTTCTCGCCGCCGATCTCGTTCGGCAGCACCAGAACGGCTTCGCCCGCAGGCACGCCCAGGGCCGCGGCAGGGCCGGTCATGCTGAGCGTAATACCAACCTTGATCTCGGCTGCGGCGGGCGAACCGAATACCGCCCCGGTCAAACCGAGTACAGCCGTTAACACGAGCTTTCCAGCGATACGCATAGGTCTTTCCTCCTCCTGAGAGCTGCTCGCCGCCGCGCAGTGAAAATTAGATTTTTCTTATCTGCACCGACCCTTAAGCGGATGCGCGACGGCTGAAACAACCTTGACACAACCTTTCCGATTTTGTCCACTAGTAAACAAAATATCAGTCCCGCCGGATACAAAAACCAGCGCCGGCAGGCACAACAAAAGGCAGCAATGTCTGGCCAGGGAGGAGGGTTACCGTGGTTGCGGAGGATGGTGCGAAGACAGCAGGTGGCGGCGTTGACGCCGGATGCCGGTTCGCTCAATACCCCTTGATGGTGGAACGGCGGCCGGACGGCAGCATCGTCCTGCGCGCCGAGGAAGCGCTGCGCCCCTATCGGGCGCGCCTGCACGATTTCCTGTTCCATTGGGCCGAACAGGCCGGCGACCGCACGTATCTCGCCCAGCGCGGCGAAGACGGCGACTGGATTCACCTGAGCTACCGCGACGCCGCGGAACAGGCCAGGCGGATCGCCGCGGCGCTGGCGGAACGGGACCTGGGTCCGGAGCGGCCGCTGCTGATCCTATCCGGCAACTCGCTGCAGCACGCGCTGCTGGCGCTGGGCGCCATGATCGCCGGGGTTCCCTATTCGCCGGTCTCGGTCGCCTACTCGACGATCAGCAGCGACTACGCCAAGCTCAAGCACATCCTCGCGACCCTCGATCCGGCCATGGTCTACGCCGAGGACGCGGCGCAGTTCGCAGCGGTGCTGCAACTGCCTGAGATGCGCGGCCGGGAACTGGTGGTGGGCCGGCCGTCGGCGGCGGTCCCCGGCACCACACCGTTCTCCGAACTGCTGGCGGGCGGCTCCGCCGAGCGCCTGCGGCAGGCCGAACAGGCCGTCGGCCCCGACAGCGTGATGAAGATCATGTTCACGTCGGGCTCGACCGGCGTGCCCAAGGGCGTCATCACCACGCACCGCATGCTGTGCGCCAACCTGCAGGGCTACCACCAGCTGTGGCCGTTCATGACCGAGGAGCCGCCGGTCATGCTGGACTGGCTGCCGTGGAACCATGTGTTCGGAGGCAACAGCAACATGGGCCACGTGCTCAGCCTGGGCGGAACCCTGTATCTGGACGACGGCCGGCCGCTGCCGGGC
>JAJUFY010000468.1 GCA_029263635.1 Ectothiorhodospiraceae bacterium
GGTAGTTGCCGTTCGCTCTGCAGTTCCATGCGGCATGATCTCCCTTCCTGGGGGATAAGGCCCGGCGGCATGACGGGCAGAAAACACTATAGGAGACATTCGCGCGGCTTGCATGCTGCGCTGCGGAATCGAGGGCCTGCCGACGGTGCGGGGGCTTTTCGCGACGGAAGGAAGGGTGCCGCAGCGCGCTCGGCCGCGGGGGAAGAACAGGGCGGGCGGCTCAGCCCGCCCTGCCGTACTTGCGGCGGACGTAGTCGTCGATGATGGCCTGGAACTCGTCGGCGATGGTGTCGCCCTTGAGGGTGACGGTCTTCTCGCCGTCGACGTAGACAGGCGCGACCGGGACTTCGCCGGTGCCCGGCAGGCTGATGCCGATATCGGCGTGCTTGCTCTCGCCGGGGCCGTTCACCACACAGCCCATGACCGCCAGCGTCATGTTCTCGACGCCGGGATAGTGCTTGCGCCATTCCGGCATCATGGTGCGGACGTGGTTCTGGATGCGCTCGGCCAGCTCCTGGAAGAAGGTGCTGGAGGTGCGGCCGCAGCCGGGGCAGGCCGTTACCATCGGCGTGAAGGCGCGCAGCCCCATGGTCTGCAGGATCTCCTGCGCCACCACCACTTCCTTGGTGCGGGCCTCGCCCGGCTCCGGAGTGAGCGAAATGCGGATGGTGTCGCCGATGCCTTCCTGCAGCAGCACGGCCAGCGCGGCAGTGGAGGCGACGATGCCCTTGGAGCCCATGCCGGCCTCGGTGAGGCCCAGGTGCAGGGGATAGTCGCAGCGGGCGGCCAGGCTGCGGTAGACCGCGATCAGGTCCTGCACGCCGCTCATCTTGCAGGAGAGGATGATCTTGTCGTGCGCCAGCCCAAGCTCCTCGGCCTTGGCCGCGCTCTGCAGCGCCGACTGGATCACCGCCTCGCGCATGACTTCGGCGAGGTCGCGCGGCTGAGGGAGCTTGGCGTTATCGTCGAGCATGCGGGCCAGCAGGTCCTGGTCGAGGCTGCCCCAGTTGACGCCGATCCGCACCGGCTTGTCGTAGCGGCAGGCGAACTCGATCATGGCTGCGAACTGCGGGTCGCGCTTCTTGCCGAGGACGACGTTGCCGGGATTGATGCGCAGCTTGGCCAGCGCCTCGGCGCAGGCCGGGTGCTTTTCCAGCAGCCGGTGACCGTTGAAGTGGAAGTCGCCGACCAGCGGCACGTCCAGGCCCATGGCGTCCAGGCGGTCGCGGATGCGCGGCACGGCGGCGGCGGCTTCCTCGGTATTGACCGTGATCCGCACGATTTCCGAGCCGGCCCGCGCCAGCTGCGCCACCTGCACGGCGGTGGCCACCTCATCGGCGGTGTCGGTGTTGGTCATCGACTGCACGACCACCGGCGCGTCGCCGCCGACCGTGACAGGGCCGACCCTGACCTGTACGCAGGGGCGGCGTTGGATGGGACTGCTGGTACTCATTTGGGGTCCAATGGCCGCTGCGGCCGGAGGGGTCACATGATAGAAGAGCCCCGGCGCAAACCCAATTCCTCCGATAGACGACGGCGTGCGGACGAGGTCACTGCATGGTGACGTACTGGAAGA
>JAJUFY010000302.1 GCA_029263635.1 Ectothiorhodospiraceae bacterium
CCAAGCCGCTGCACCGGGTCGCCGGTGGTGCCGAACGCAGCGATTCGGTGCTGGCGGCGCTGGAATTCCTGCTGGCCCAGGGCGGCAACGACGACTGGGTGATCGTCCATGACGCGGTGCGGCCGTGCATCACCCGTGACGACCTCGACCGCCTGCTGGCGGTCGGCCTTTCTCGGCCGGACGGTGCGCTGCTGGCGGTGCCGGTGCGCGACACGCTCAAGCGCCAGGACGCCGGTGGCCGGGTGCGTGATACCGCCAGCCGCGACGGTCTCTGGCACGCGCTGACCCCGCAGTTGTTTCCGTTGGTGCCGCTGTACCAGGCGCTCAACACCGCCCTGGAGCGGGGCACGCCGGTCACCGACGAATCGCAGGCCATGGAGACGGCCGGCTATCAGCCGCTGCTGGTGGAAGGCCGGCCGACCAACATCAAGGTGACCCGGCGCAACGATCTCGAGCTCGCGGCCGCCGTGCTCAAGAGCTTCGGCAGCGACTGACATGGATATCCGGATCGGCCAAGGCTTCGACGCGCACCGCTTCTGCGAGGGCGATCACGTCACCATCGGTGGCGTGCGCATTCCCCATGAGCGTGGCATCGAAGCCCATTCCGACGGCGACGTGCTGCTGCACGCGATTACCGATGCGCTGCTGGGTGCGGCCGGCGAGGGCGACTTGGGCCGGCATTTCCCCGATTCCGACCCCGACCTCAAGGGCGTCGACAGCCGGGTGCTGCTGCGCCGCGCGTTTGCCACGGCACAGGCCAAGGGCTGGCGGATCGGCAACGTCGACGCCACGGTGATCGCGCAGCGGCCGCGGTTGGCCCCGCACATCGAGGCGATGCGCGCCATCATCGCCGCCGATCTCGAACTGGACCTGGGCGCGGTCAACGTCAAGGCGTCCACCACCGAGCGCATGGGCTTCACTGGCCGCGGCGAGGGCATTGCAGCCATCGCCGTGGTGCTGCTGGGGCGGGCTTGAAATGAGCGTAGAGCAGCTGCCGCGGGCACACGGTGCGCCGCTTGGCCGCGCACGCCTGCGCAGCGTGCCCGAGGATTTCGTGGTGGACGAGATCCTCGGGTTCGAGCCCTCCGGCCGCGGCGAGCATCTGTTCGTGCACATCCGCAAGCGGGAGCGCACCACCGAGCAGGTGGCGAGCTTCCTGGCCCGTGCCGTCGGCGTGCGCAAGGGCGCTGTCAGCTATGCCGGCATGAAGGACAAGCGGGCGGTCACCCGGCAGTGGTTCAGCGTGCATCTGCCCGGTCGCGAGATCGAGCTGCCGCCGGGCGAGTTCGGCCCGGGCATCGAGATCCTCGCCACCGCCCGCCATGACAAGAAACTCCGCCGCGGCGTGTTGCGCGGCAACCGTTTCCGGCTGCGGCTGCGCGAACTGCAGGCTTCACCGGCCGCCATCTCGGCGCGGCTGCTGCGCATCGCCCGCCACGGCGTGCCCAACTACTTCGGCGGCCAGCGCTTCGGCCGTGACGGCGATAACGTCGAGCAGGCGCGAGCGATGCTGGCCGGCCACCTGCGGCCGCGCGACCGCGCCCTGCGCGGCATACTGCTGTCGGCGGCGCGCTCCCACCTGTTCAACCAGGTGCTGGCCGAGCGCCTGCGGCAGGGAAGCTGGGAGCGCGCCGTGGCCGGCGACCTGCTCATGCTGGATGGCCGCCACAGTCTGTTCCCGATCGAGACCGTCGACGAGACCATCCGCCGTCGCGTGCAGGCGCTGGAAATCCATCCCACCGGCCCGCTTGTCGGCCGCGGCGGGCCGCAGCCCGGCCATGAGGCGGCGGCACTGGAACAGGCGGTATTGGCGGCCGAGTCGGAGCTGATCGACGGCCTGGTCGCCGCCGGGCTGGAAGGCGCCCGCCGTGCGCTGCGGCTGCGGGTGGCGGATCTGAGCTGGCATTTCCCTGCGGCGGGGGAAGTGGAGCTCGCCTTTTCCCTGACCGCCGGCGCCTACGCCACCAGCGTGATCCGCGAGCTGCTCGAGGCGGAAGAGTAGCAGCCGCTTGGCCGCCGGGCCTGCCGCCTCAGCCGTGCCGCAGCAGCACGTAGACCGCGCCGGTGCCGCCGTCCACCGGCCGGGCCGAGCAGAACGCCAGCACATCGTCGCGTTGGCGCAGCCAGCGGTCGACCTTACCTTTTAAAACAGGGCCCTGGTTGCTGGAGCGGCGGCCCTTGCCGTGGATGATGCGCACGCAACGGTAGTCGTGGCGCCGGCATTCGAGCAGGAATTCCTGCAGCGCGACCCGCGCCACCGCCACGGTCATGCCGTGCAGATCCAGCTCGGCGGCCAGGCTGTAGTGGCCGCGGCGCAGGCGGCGCAGGATGCGGCGTTGCAGGCCGGGGCGGGCATAGACCAGTTCCTCGCCGCTCTCCAGCGCGGCGGGGTCGTATTCATCGGCCAGCAGTTCGGCCAGCACCTCGCGCTCGTCCACCAGTGCCTGCCGGGGGATGGGAGCCGGCCGCGCCGGCGCGGGCGCTACGCGGTCGTGCACCAGGGGGCGCACGCCTTCCATCGCGCTGAGAAAAAGTTCTTCTTCGGTCGGATCGTGCCGGTCGCTCATGACGCTCACCAGGACTTGCAGGCAGTATACGTCGTTGTTCCTGCAGCGAGGCGGGTTATGCACCGCAGGCTAGGGTGCTG
The DNA here is from genome assembly GCA_029263635.1 of Ectothiorhodospiraceae bacterium. Taxonomy (GTDB): domain Bacteria; phylum Pseudomonadota; class Gammaproteobacteria; order Nitrococcales; family AK92; genus JAAYIK01. The sequence goes on from JAJUFY010000302.1 coordinate 2,648, forward strand.
AGGGTATACTCCTTGCCTGGCCCGCCGCATGACATGGGTTCAGATTTGAGTTCATCCGATGCATATCCTTGTCAGTAACGATGACGGTTACCGCGCACCCGGCATCCGGGCGCTCGCTGCCGCCCTGCGTGCCGTGGCGAAAGTGACGGTGGTGGCGCCGGAGCGCGACCGCAGCGGCGCCAGCAACTCCCTCACCCTTGACCGCCCGCTGCGGCTGCGCCGCGCCTCGGGCGGCTTCTACTTTGTCAACGGGACGCCCACCGACTGCGTGCACCTGGCGGTCACCGGCATGCTCGATGAACTCCCGGACATGGTGATCTCGGGCATCAACGACGGCGCCAACATGGGCGACG
>JAJUFY010000066.1 GCA_029263635.1 Ectothiorhodospiraceae bacterium
AGGAATGCCGATACGTGGCAAGCAGGGCGGGAAGAGCGGGCGGCTGCCTGGGGCGTGTGGGCCCTCGCCAGTGCCGACACCAGGCACAGGCGAGGGCTCGATTGGGGCGTGGGTTATCCGACCGGCCCGGGGATCAGGCGGCCGAGGCGCGGCTGGGCTCCGGGATCCCGACGGGGTCGCCAACGGCGTTGATCAGTCGTCGCAGGCGAGCGCTCCGCCGTTGGCGGCCGCTCAGGATCCGCAGCAGCTCGGCAAAGCCTGCCAGCTCCGCTTCGAACTCGATATCGGAAACGGCTTCGCTGTCGACGAAGCGATAGAGAGCGAGAGGATGCACATTGGCGTGATTCATGCCTCTGTCGCAGGTCGTGGCGCTGACGATGCCCAGTTCCTGCAGCCATTCCAGCTGGTGCGGCTGCCATTTGCCGCTCGGATAGCACAGGTGCAGGCATTCCTTGCCGAGCATCCGCTGCAGTGCCCGGGCGTTCTCCAGCACTTCCCGCATCGCGGCGCTCCTGTCGCCGGCTGGCAGGCAGTGCCGATGGGTGTGGAGCTGGACGTCCATGCCCAGCCGCTCGACGTGCTGCAGCTCGGCAGGAGTCATCAGCGAGAACCGCCGATCGCGTACGATCGCCGCATAGTCGATGCCCAGCAGCAGCCCGAGTTTCCGGCAGATGCGCTCGCGCATGGCCGCCGATCGGGAATTGCCGTGCTCGATGATCGCGGTGCGCAGGGCCTGCACGATTGCCGGGTCGGTCAGGTCGAAGCGGCCTTCGATGCCGTAGTCGCCGCCCTCCAGCTCGACCTGCTTCCTGCTGGTCTTCCAGAACATGTACTGCACGACCAGGTTGAAGACCGGCACCTGCTTCTCCACGTAGTAAGTCGTCACGTACAGCGTGGACGGAAAGCCGGCTTTTGCCAGCGCCTGCGCGGCGATGGTGCCGGTGCTGACGAAGCCGTCGTCGAGCGTGATGCAGACGGCGTTGTCCGGCAGGGTGCCCGCCTGCAGGCGCTCGATCGCGTCAGGCAGCGGCAGGACGGGGTGGCCGCTGCGCCGGAGCTGCGCCAGGCGCCGCTCGAAGGTGTCGGCGCGCATGAAGGTGCCCGGGATGAACCCGGATTCGTCGGCGACTTCGAAGCCGTGATAGCAGAGGATCAGCAGGCGCCGGCGCATCAGCCGGCGCGACAGGGCAAACAGTCCGAGGCGCTTGGCCAGGTGATAGACGGTTTTTTTCATAGCTCCGCCCTTGATTGTTGTTGCGTCTGCTCGGGTCAGGCATTGGTGCAGCAATCCTGCCCATGCCGGGCGCTGCTTCATCCGGAACGGGCGTAGGTTGGAAACGGCTTGCGGTTGCGTGCTGGGACAGATCGTTTTTATGCAAGCAGTTACCACCATCATTGGGGTATCGGCGCCGGTTCTCAACGCTGCTTGCCGGCCTCGATGTCCTTCGCTTCGCGGGTCAGGGCGGCGCAGACATCTTCCTTTTCGTCACCGGAGCCGGGGTTGAGGAAGGGGATGATTGCCAGCGGCGGAGCCACCAGGGCGGCGACGGCGGCGAAGGCGCCGCGGGTGAGCAGCTCGTCGGAGAGCACGGAGATGTCGGCGTCGGCGAATCTGCCTTCCACCCGCACCGGAGCATCGCTGGCGCCGACGGTCGGGTCGCGTGGGTAGCCGCGCAATGCCAGGTCCAGTGTTTCCCGGCCGAGATTCACGGAGCCGCCGGCCCGCAGGTCGATCTTTTCGGTGGCGACCAGGAAGCGCTCGATCGCGGCGACTCCCTCCTTGGCCTGCATGTGCATGAAGGCGCACTCGATGGAGGTCGGACCCGAGCCGAACAGCTTGGCGACCAGCGCCTGGCCGGCATCCAGCCCGGCCAGTGCGATCAGCACGGCGTCAACCTGGCCGCTGGTCATGTAAACCAGCAGCGAGCCGTCCGCGGAGCCGAAGGCGCGCTTGACGTTGTCGCCGGCGAAAAGGGTATCGAGATCGGCCCGGATGGTGCCGAAACCGCCGCTGGGTATGCCGAAGTCGCCGAGCAGATCGCCGAGATCGACCCCGCGTGCCTGGGCGGTGATGGTCCCCTGGGCCGGCTGCCGGGTGGTGTCGTAGGACACCCGAGACTCGATCCTGCCGCCGCCGACACCCAGGGTCAGCGGATCCGCATGCAGCACGCCGTCTGTCAGGCGCAGGGTCAGGGCGACCCGCTCCAGGGGAATCCCGCGCGGGGCATTGACCCGTTCCCCGCGGAAGCGCAGCTGCGCGGTGACGCCCTGCAGCCGGCTGCGATCGGCTTCCCGGCGTGGCAGCACCTCGTCGTCCTGCTGCTGCGACTGTGCCTGCCTGGCCTGCTCGGGCGAGGCCGTCTCGCCGCCGCCGGCTGCCGGCGGCGCGCCGAACACCGGTGCAATGTCGTCGAGATCGAGCCGCCGCGAGCGCAGGTCTGCCTCGATGGCGAGCGGCTCGCCGGGGCGGATGGTGAGGTCACCGGCCAGATCGCTGTCGCCGACGGCGCCGGCGAAATCCCGCAAGGTCCAGACGCCGTCCGCGAAGCGCAGCTCGCCGGCCAGGCGGTATGGCGGCAGATCCGGCAGGGGCAATCCCAGGAGATCGTGCAGATTGGCCGGGTTGGGCCCTCGCAGCGTCATCCTGAAGGCGCCGCTCTTCGGCGAGGCCGGCCGCCGCAGGCTGCCGTCGAGCTCGAGCAGCGTGTCCTGCGAGCGCAGCCAGCCGGCGACGGGGTAGGAATGGTCGGGGTCGGTCAGCGCCAGCAATGGCCCGCCCTGCAGGTCGAGCTCGAAGGGGGCGCCGCGGCGGCTGCCGCGACCGGCCGCCTGCAGCCGCTCGGCAGCACCGCTGGCAGCCGGCGAGGTACCGATTGCCAGATCGAGACGCAGCGCCTGGGCGGCATCGTCCAGCAGCAGATGGCCGTCGCGCACCCGAACCGTGTCCAGGCTCACGGCCGGCCCGCCGCCGCTGCCGTCGCCGGTCAGGCTATCCCAGCTGCTGCGGCCGTCGGCTGCGCGCAGCAGGTTCAGGCGAGGTCCGATCAGGAGCAGATCGCCGAGCGCGATCCGTCCGCGGGCCAGCGCCGTCAGATCCAGCGTGACCTCGGCGCCATCCAGGCGGGCCATCGGCTGGATGTCGGTCCAGTCGGGGTTGGCAATGGTCAGCGGCGGCAGCCGGAGGCGCGGGCGCAGCGACCAGTCGATGTCCAGGGCGCCGTCGACCGAAATTTCCCGATCCAGCGCGCCGCCTGCCCGCCGTGCCAGCAGGCCGGCGAACCAGGCGGTCTCGGCGACGGCAGCGAGGGTGCCGGCCAGCACGACGATGATGACCGGGAGGATCAGCAGTCCCTTGGCGAGACGGCCCATGTGCCTACCTCGCTGTGGGCAGGGCGCGGCCGGGCTGGCCGTTGATTCCTCAATGGTAGGAGTCCAGGGCTTTTACAAGCCGCACGACCGCCGCCGGGCGTTGATGTCGCCGGAGAGGCGGCCCCACTATTTGGCGAAACGACCAACAGGAGGCAGGCAGGGAAAGCCGTGGTGACGATGGTACGGTCCTTCCTGCTGGGGACGCTGCTGGCGCTGCTCGGCGCCTGCGCCTGGCAGCCGCCGCGGGCGGATAATCCGATCGGCATGCCGCTATCAGAGCTGCTGGCCCGGATCGAGCGCGGCCGGCCGGTCCTGCCGTATCTGCCGGCGCCGGAGCGGACCCGCGCGGCACGGCTGCCGGGTTCGGGAGCAGCGGCGAGCGCGCTGGAGTATCCGGGCCTGACGCTGGTGGTGCAGGAAGACTCCGGTCGCCAGCCGGAGGTTCTGCAGCTGACGGTGACCGGCGAGCAATACCGTACCGCAGAAGGGATGCACGTCGGCGGCTCGTTGCAGGATCTCAGCGACGCCTTCGGCGAGGCCGACCGGCTGGAAGGAGATGAATACGTGTACACAGCTGAAGGCCCTGCATCCGGCGCGATCCGCTTTCGTGTCGAGGGTGAACGGATCACGCGCATGCAGTGGGAGTTCGACCGGCCGTGATGGCTACCCAGCCGGAGCCCGTCTCTACCATTTCCTGTAAGGCAGGAACTTGCCGTTCAGGGTGACCTTGACGCGGTCGCCCTTCGGGTCCTCGACCTTGTCGATGTCCATGGTGAAGTCGATGGCGCTCATGATGCCGTCGCCGAACTTCTCATGGATGATTTCTTTGAGCGTACCGCCATACACCAGCAGAATCTCGTAGAAGCGATAGACCAGCGGATCGGTCGGTATCTCCCGCGGCATGCTGCCGCCTTTGTACGGATAGGCGCTGAGCGCGGCGGCGACTTCCGGTCCGAGTCCGAGCTTGTTGACCAGCTTGTCGGCCTGCTCGGACGGCATGCTGTTCTCGCCCAGGCAGGCGGAGCAGGTCCATACCGGCGACATGCCAATTTCCTCGGCCAGCGCTTCCCAGGTGAGACCGCGCTCGGCCTTGGCGGCAAGGATGGCTTTCTTCATGTCCAGCTTATCCATTGTCGACTCCTCCGTTCCTTGGTTCAGAGACGAGGTCGGCCGCGCAGCGCTGGCGAAGGCCTTGGGCACTGATCGCGGGTAGTCAGCGGACCGGATCGAGGGTCGGCGGGTTGCTGCGGATCAGCTCGACCAACGCCCCAACGTAATTGGGCAGCTCGCCGCGCGGTGTTACCGCGTGCCAGGAGCGTCGCAGCGGTTTCTCCGCCGCGCTGACTCCCTTGACGATGCCCAGGTCCAGGTAGCGCTTGGCTGCCCAGCGGTCCATCAGGGTCACTCCGAGCCCTGCGGCAACCCATTCGACAATCGCTTCCGACAGCATCAATTCGGTGATCTCCCGCGGTGCGATGCCGCGGCGGCGCAGAAAGCTCTCGTAAGCCATGCGGGTGCTGCCGTGGATGATCAAGCGCTCCGCTGCAAGCTCCGCGAGAGGCATGCTGCCGCATGCGGCGGCCGGATGGTCCGGATGGACCAGGATGAGAGTTTCGTCGTCGAACAGCGGCTGGCTATCGAGCTGCGGGTCATCCGGCGTGGCGGCGGCGATGGCAAGGTCGAGCTCACGCCGGCGCAGGGCATCGAACAGACTGCCCATCAGCTCCGGCAACAGGCGAATCTCGACCCGCGGATGGCGCGCCTGGAAAGCCGGCAACAGACGCGGCAGCCAGTGGTAGGCCGTGTAGCAACCGGTGCTCAGCCGCAGCTCGCCCAGCTCGCCGGCGGACAGGCGGGCCAGATCATTGCGGGTGCGCTCCAGCTCATCCAGCACCTGCTCCGCCGCTGCCAGCAGCCGCGCACCGGTCTGGGTCGGAATCATGCGTCGCCCCTGCCGGTGGAAAACGGCGCTGCCGAGCCGCTGTTCGAGCTCACGCAGGCGGTGGCTGAGCGCCGATTGGGTGACGCACAGGCGCTCGGCGGCGGCCGTCAGCGTGCCAGTCTCGGCGACCGCCCGCACCAACTGCAGGTGGCGGATCTCCAGCGCCGATTCATGAGAAATTCTCATGACATTTCCTCAAATAATTCGTTTCCATCATGGATGGGGCGAGCATACAGTGCTACGGCAGTCCAGCGAAAGGAGGTCACATGTACACGCTCTATTACTTCCCCGGTGCCTGCTCGCTCGCCGTGCACGCTGTGCTGGAAGAACTCGGCCAGGCTGTGGAGCTGATCCCGGTCAACCTGCGCAAGGGCGAACATTTCGGCGAAGCGTTTCGCACATTGAACCCGGCCGCGCGGGTTCCAGTGCTGGTGCACGATGACTTCGTGCTGACGGAGGTTCCCGCCATCCTCAACTATCTGGCCGAGCTGCATCCGCAGGCCGGCCTGATGCCGGCCGCGGTGCGGGAGCGGGCCGACTGCTTCCGTTGGCTGAACTACGCCTCCAGCCGGCTGCACGCGGCTTTCGGGCGGGTCATGGTGCCGCAGCGGTTTGCATCCGAAGAGCATGTCGCGCAGATCAGGGCGGCTGGGGCGCGCGACGTGGTGGAGTGTTACCAGCTGCTCGACCGGGCGCTGGCAGGGAAGGACTACATCACGGGCGACCGGATCCGGCTGCCGGACTTCCTGCTCTACGTGATGCTGACCTGGGACGCGGTACTGAGCCGGCCGCAGGTGGAGGATTATCCGCGTCTTGCTGCTTACCGCGAGCGAGTTGGCTCCCGGCCGGCCGTGCAGCGGGCCAGAGCGCGTGAGGCGCAGGCGAAGGCGGCATGATGGTGCGCCGGTGGGCGCACTGAATCACGAGATTGCGTCGTCGCTGCCGCTCCTCGCAATGCGAGGGGCGGGCGATGTTCAGGTTTTCAGCCGGGCGGCGACATCGGCATTGGCGAACAGCCGGTTGAGGTCCTCGGCCTCCGGCAGCTGCGGGCGGTCGCGCTCGCGGTCGACGATGCAGAGGAAGCCCAGCGGCTCGTCGCCGGTGGCGTGGAACTGGTGGAAGGTATTGGGAGCGATATAGACGCAGTCGTGCAGGCCCACCGGCTCCACCCGGTCTTCCAGGATCACTTCGCCGCTGCCGCGGATGATCACCACCGAGTGGGTGTGCTCGTGGCGCTCCAGCGTCGAGTAGCCGCCCGGCTGTATCTCGAAGTAGCGGGTGATGGCGTTCAGCGCCTCCTCCTGCTCGCCTTCGCCCATCAGCGTCTGGCGGGTGATGTCCTTGAAGTGGGTGCCCTCGGTCTTGTACTCGCGCATGGGCACGCTGTCCCAGCGGTAGTTGTTGGCTCGGATGACCTTGGAGGGATTCTTCTTCATGCGGCTTCCAGCGCCTCCCGCAGTGCCTTGGACGCGGCCGCCAGATCGCCCTGGGCGTACAGGCTGCCGCCGATGAGTACGATGGTGTCGGGCCCGTAGCGGCGTACCCACTCCGGCGCCCGCTGGATGTCCATGCCGCCGCCCGGGGTCGGCAGGCTGGGCTCGATGCCGGCGAGCGGCCGGCGCAGATGGTGGTTGATGGCCTCGCAGGTCTCCACGCTGAAGCCGAACCGGCCGCCCGTGTTCGGATAGATCGAGGCATCGGCCCCGGCCAGTCTGAACAGATCGCCGAGCAGAAGTTCCGGCGCGATGCCGTGATCCGGCGCGAAGTAGGCGCCGGTCAGCGCAGGATGCGCCATCACCGCTAGGCCGAACTCGTCGCGGGCATAGCGCAGGGCGTCCAGCCCGGTGATCCAGGCATTGATCAGCACGCCTTTGCAGCCGGCTGCCTTGGCCGCCGCCAGTCGCTGCGGCAGCTCGCGGTAGCCGGCGGTGACATTGGGAAAGTACAGGCTCTGCCGGCCGGTCCTGGCATTGGCGCGGGCGATGGCCTCCTGACAGCGGGCCAGCCGCTCGGCGAACGGCGCGTCCGGCTGGTCGGCCACGCCGTGGTCGTCCTTGATGATGTGCACGCCGCCGAGCGCGAACTGCTCGCAACGCGCTGCCAGTTCTGCGGCCGTCATGCCCATCGGCTTGAGCGCGCTGCACAGCAGCGGGCCGTCCGGCTGCCCGACCAGCGCCCGCAATCCGGCGATGCCGAACGCCGGCCCGCCGAAGGCGCGCAGCAGCGGCTCCGGCCAGTCGATGGCGACGATGCGCATGCCCTGCTTGAGCGAGATGTTGCCGAACAGCAGGTTGAGGCACTGGGTCGGCTCGCTGCCGATGGCGGCCAGCGGGTAGGAGATGCGGGCCTGATAGCGTGGCCCGTCCAGCGGAGCAAGTTCCTCGATGCGGCCGACCATGCGCGCGCGGATGTCGCTGCTGATGGTCGCCAGCGGCAGCTCCACCGTCTGCTCAAGGGCGATGCCCAGCGCCTTGTCCTCCGGCGACTCGCCGGAATGGCAGGTAAGCACGTAGGTGATGTCGAGCCGATCGGCCATGGCAGCTCCTGAACCCGGGGGCGCGAAAGCGCAAAGTGTATGCCCTGGCGGGCAGGAGGTCATCCGGGGCCGGACCGAAAGCCGTTATTTCTTTCCCGACGGCATTTGCCCGAACCGGAGCAGCAGCATCAGTGGCGAGATAACGACCGTCAGGGCCAGCAGGATCACGATCAGGATGTTGGCCCAGATCGGCAGCCGCGGCCAGACGTAGGCGAAGAAGGCGTACAGCAGCCAGATGTATGCCGCCACGGCGGCCAGGGCGATCGCGGCGGCAGGGAGTATCCGGCGCATCACTGTTGCGGCGCCGGGGCGCTGGCGTCCCCGGACCATTGCTGGAGCAGGGTGGCGACCTGGCCGAGGAAGGGCCAGGCCACCACCAGCTGGGTGAAGCGCAGCGTCGATCCGGACTCTTCGCTACTCGGTGCCGGCGCCAGATCGGCCTGCAGGCCGGTGAAGCGGAGCATTTCGCGCTCCAGCTGCTGCATCGCCTTGGGCGGGACGATGCCGTCGACGTGGACGACGTTGACCGGTCGTCCCCAGTAGCTGCTGGGGACGTTGGCGAGCATGAACGGCAGCGCGTCCTGGCGCGTCATGGCATTGAAGTCCACCGGCATGTACAGGCCGGGCAGCGGCGGCGAGGTCGGCGCGATCAGCACTTCCATGTGGTAGCAGTTGTCGGGAAGCCGGGACTCGTACTCCTGGGCCGCCAGCGCACCGAGTTCGCTCTCGTGGACCTTGACGATCACGTCGGCATGGGTCTTCTGGAAATCGATCCAGCGGCGGTAGGCGATCTCGCGCTGCTGCATCTCGCGCTTCACCTCCTCCGGATCGTAGCCGCGCTCGTGGACGTCGCGGTCGAACTTCCAGCGCCATTTCACCTCGCGGTCGGTGTCCACGAATACGGTGAAGTCGTAGTAGGGCAGGAAGTTGGGGTAGAGCGCGTGCAGGCCCTCGATGATCACCACCGGCGTGGGGTGGATCACGCGCGGCGGATCGAAGCTGCCGGTCCTGTGGTTGTAGATCGGGATCTCGACCGCGGCGCCGGCCCGCAGCGCCTGCAGGTGGGCCTTGATCAGCTTGAGGTCGTTGGCGCGCGGATCCAGCGGCGTCCGCCCGGACGCCTTGCGGGTGGCGCGGTCTTCCTTGTGGTAGCCGTCGAGCGAGACGTAGGACACCATGTCGCTGCCCAGCAGGCGGCGGATGCCGTGGGTGTGGGTGGTCTTGCCGCTGCCGCTGTCGCCGGCCACCGCCATCAGGATGGGACGGTCGGCCTGCCGCAGCAGGGTCCGCAGATCGGTGCGTACGGAACCTGCCTTGGTGTTCTCGAGCTCGGGCTGCATGAAGGGTGGCGCCGATTGGGGAATTCACCTCCATTCTGGCGAGGCCGGACCCGATGTCAATCAGGTTCTTGCGCGGCTGCAACGGCGCAGGTAGCGTGTCCAGCCTGCCGATACAGTCCACTGCGGAGACTCCCCATGAGCAACAAGACGACCGACATCTGCGACGCCCACTCCGAACGGCTGCGGATCGCCAGCCCCATCTTCTTCGACTATGGCGGTCGCCGGTTCTTCGAGGGCCCGGTGACGACCGTCAAGGTGTTCGAGGACAACTCGCTGGTGCGCCAGGCG
>JAJUFY010000274.1 GCA_029263635.1 Ectothiorhodospiraceae bacterium
CAGCAGGCTGAAGGCCACCACGTCCTTGTACTGCGTGCTCAGGTAGGCCGAGGCGAAGCTCTCGGCCAGGCCCAGCAGCACCCCGCCCAGCATGGCGCCCGGGATGCTGCCGATGCCGCCCAGCACCGCAGCGGTGAAAGCCTTGATGCCGACCACGAAGCCCATGTGGGCGTTCACCAGCCCGTAGTGCAGCATGACCAGGATTCCGGCCGCCGCCGCCAGCGCCGCCCCGAGCACGAAGGTGAGCGCGATGACCCGATCGGTGTCGATGCCCAGCAGCCGCGCCATCACGCGATCCTGGGCGGTCGCCCGGCAGGCCCTCCCCAGCGAGGTACGGGAAACGAACAGCGTCAGCAGCGTCATGAACAGGATGGCGACCACAGCGATGATCGCCTGCACGTAGGAGATATAGACCTGGAAGCCGCCGGCTTCGCCCAGCCGCCAGCCGCCTCGGATCAGCTGCGCCAGGGCCACATCACGGGCGCCCTGGGTCAGCTGCACGTAATTCTGCAGAAAGATCGACACGCCGATGGCGGAAATCAGCGGCACCAGCCGGTGCCGTCCGCGCAGCGGCCGGTAGGCGATCCGTTCCATCGCCCAGCCGTAGCCGCTGGTGACGATCACGCTGAAGGCCAGCGCCAGCGGCAGCAGCAGCCAGACGCTGTCGATGCCCAGCAGGGCCAGCGCGGTGACGGCGATCAGGCCCAGATAGGCGCCGATCATGTAGATCTCGCCGTGGGCGAAATTGATCATGCCGATGATGCCGTACACCATCGTGTAGCCGATGGCGATCAGGGCATAGATACTGCCCAGCGTGAGGCCGTTGACGACCTGCTGGATCGCTTGCAGGAGGGAATCGGGCATAGCTGGTACCGCCGACAGCGCGGGGAAGACCGGCGGCCGGTTTCCCCCGCTGTTGATGACTCAGGATTACTGCGTGATCGGCGTCTTGTTGCCGTCGGCGTGCCACTCGAAGATCACGAAGCGGAAATTCTTCAGGTCGCCCTTCTCGTCAAACGCGACCTCGCCGATCGGCGTGTTGAAGGTGGACGCGTACAGTACCTTCGCGACCTTCTCCGGATCGGTGCTCTTGGCCTTCTCCATCGCTTCGGCGATTACCTGCACCGCCGCATACGACGGCATCACGAACGGCCCGCTGGCATCTTCGCCCTTGGCCTGCAGGGCTTTCACCAAATCGGCGTTGACAGGATCCTGGGCGAAATCGGCCGGCAGGGTCACCAGCAGCCCTTCGGAGGCGGCTCCGGCGATTGCCGATATGTCCTTGTGGCCGACGCCTTCCGGGCCCATGAAGCGGGCGTCGAAGCCCTGTGCCCGCGACTGCCGCAGCAGCAATCCCAGCTCCGGGTGATAACCGCCGTAATAGACGAAATCCACGCCCAGGCTCTTGAGCTTGGTGATCAGCGCCGAGAAGTCGGTCTGCCCCTTGTTCACGCCTTCATACAGCACCGGGCGCAGCCCGCGGGCATTGACGGTACGGTTCACCTCGTCGGCGACCCCCTGCCCATACTGCTGCTTGTCATGGATGATGGCCATCCGCTTCGGCTTGACCTGATCGACGATGAACTCGCCGGCGACCTTACCCTGCTGGCTGTCCAGGCCGATGGTGCGGAACAGCATCGGCCGGCCGGCGGCGGTGATCTGCGGGCTGGTGGAGGCCGGCGTAATCATCAGCACGCCCTCCTCCACGTAGACGTCGGAGGCAGGCTGGGTGGAGCCGGAGCACAGGTGGCCGACGACGTATTCGATGCCTTCGTTCACCACCCGGTTGGCGACCGCCACGGCCTGCTTCGGCTCGCAGGCATCGTCCAGCACCACGGCTTCCAGCGGCCGACCGAGCACGCCGCCCTTGGCGTTGATCTGCTCGACCGCCAGCCGCACGCCGGAGAACTGCATGTCGCCATATTGCGCCACCGGCCCCGTCACCGGCCCGACCGCCGCGATCCGGATCGGATCCGCAGCCTGCGCCACCCCGGTCAGCAGCAACGGCAGCGCCAGCAAACCACTTCGCCAGATACCCATGGGCGTTCTCCTCGTCTTGTTATTGGCATGTTTGTTATTGGAATACGTCTAGATTACCCGATCTTAGCGCGCTTTCCTCGGCCGGATGTCGCTTGCCGTCGCCGGGTCCTCGCCGATGCCGGCTCATTGTTGCCGGAATGCCGCCATGGATCACGCCCGGGAGGCCTGCTCCTTTCCCGACAGCAGCAACCGGAAGGCGGTATTCGCCGGCTCCAGCGCCGGTTCCCGGCCGCAGATCAGGTCGCTGTACAGCGCCCCTTCCCCGATCCGGATGATGAAATAGGCGAGATCCTCGGGCTCCATGAGGGGGGCGATATGGCCGGCGGCGATCTGCTCTTCGAACAGCGCCGCCCAGGTGCGGATCAGGCGCTGCTGCAAGCCGCTGGCATTGGAGGTAAGCACCTGCAGTCCGAAGCGGGGGTCGTCCCGGAGAAAGCGCCTGAGCGGCACGGCCGTCATCAGGGTGAGGTTGATATCGGCATAGATCCGGGCCAGATATTCCACGCCCTGCAAGCCGTCGCAACCGTCTGCGCGGGCCTTGGCCTGGTCGAAGGTCGCCTTGTAGAGCGACCAGAGAATCTCCCCGAGCAGCAGTTCCTTGGTGCCGACCCAGCGCATCAGGGTCGCCCGGCCGATGTCCAGCTCTTCCGCCAGTGCCGAGAGATTGAGGCGCCGCCCCTGCAGCCACCAGCGGCGCGCCAGCTTGAATGCGGTAAGGGGCGACACTTTCCGGTCATCCGACCCGGCCGCCAGCGCCAGCGCCAGCGGCGTCGGCTGGCAGGACCGTTCCGCCTCCGTCCCGGTTCGGGTGCCGGGCGATACTACCGATGCCTGTGCCGACAGTGGAGCCCCCATCTCGAGTCCTATATCATGCGCGAACCGTTCGGCAGCTCCGGCGGAATCGCCCTGCTGCCCGAGTCGTCCATGGCGCGTTGCCCGGCCTGGACGGCTGCCACCGTGCCCCGATGGCGAAACTGGTAAACGCACAGCACTTAAAATGCTGCGGCCTTCTGGCCTTGCCGGTTCGATTCCGGCTCGGGGCACCATCCATTGCACGAGATCCGTGCCTGCCCAGAAAGAGTCCCGGCCACTCCAGCCGGGCTGTCTCCCGCACTAGCGAAAAACGCGCGACGGGCATGGGCCGTTCGAGTCTTCAGGACATTGGCCGCCGTCGCCGGCTGCAATGTACCTCAAGCGTCGGCCGATTGCCTCAGGATATACGAAAAGGAAGAGCTGCCGACGCGGCGGTCGGACGCTCAGGCTCGAGCGAGTCTCGAGGTTGCGTCCGGGAAGCTGGAATGGAGGCTAGGGCCGGAATCGAACCGACGTACACGGCTTTGCAGGCCGCTGCATGACCACTCTGCC
>JAJUFY010000182.1 GCA_029263635.1 Ectothiorhodospiraceae bacterium
AGCCCAGAGCCTGGCCGCCGGTCATGGCAGGGCGGTGCTGAAAATCATCTATACCGCCGGCAGCGGTCGCCGAGGCTACGGCCGGCCGGATCCCCTGGCTCCCCGCCGCATCCTGCTGCGTTCGCCCGCCCCGGAGTATCCGGCGGCATACTGGCGCGAGGGCGTGGATGCCGGGTACTGTGCACTGCGGCTGACGCCGCAAGGGCCTCTGGCCGGCATCAAGCACCTCGGCCGGATCGAGCAGGTGCTGGCCCGCCGCGAGGTGGACGGCCGCGGCCTGGTGGAAGGGCTGATGCTGAACCTGGCCGGGGAAGTGGTCGAGGGCATTGCCAGCAATCTGTTTGCGGTGCTCGACGGCCAGCTGCTGACCCCGCCCATCGCCGACTGCGGAGTGCGCGGCGTAATGCGCGACCATGTGATGGCGCTGGCCGAAGAGGTCGGGCTGGCCGTCGCGGAACGGGCGCTCGATCCGCTGCTGCTGGAAGAAGCGGACGAACTGTTCCTCTGCAACAGCCTGATCGGCATCTGGCCGATCCGCAAGCTGGAAGGGCGTCAGCGCCGCCCGGGGCCGATAGTCCGGCGGCTGCAGCGACTGTTGACCGGCTCAGGCGTCTGCCTGGCCCCTGACAATGATGAAGATCATGCGTAGGCTACTGACCCGTCTTGTGCTTGTGGTATTGGCTGCGGTTCTGGCGGTCGGCGGCTACGGCCTGTATCGCTACCAGCGCTTCGCCAATACGCCGCTTGCTGTGCCAGAGGACGGCTACCATCTGCTGATCAAGCCCGGCACCTCGCTCGGTCTGGTCGCGCAGCAGCTGGAACGCGATCAGGTGCTGGACGAGCCGTTCCTGCTGCGGCTGATGGCCCGCCTCGACGGCAGTGCTTCGCGGGTCAAGGCCGGCGAATACCAGCTGTTGCCGGGAACCACGCCGCGCCGGCTGTTGCGGATGCTGGTGAGTGGGGAAGTGGTGCTGCACAGCTTCACCATCATCGAGGGCTGGACCTTCAAGCAGATGATGCAGGCACTGCGCAACCATCCCGCCATCGAGCATACGCTGGACGGCGCCGGCCAGCTGAGCGTGATGGAGCTTCTCGGCGAGCCTGGAGCGCATCCGGAAGGCTGGTTCTACCCTGACACCTATCGCTTCCCGCGCGGGACGACGGATGTCGATTTCCTGCGCCGGGCCTACCGCGTCATGCAGCAGCAGCTTGCCGATGCATGGGAACAGCGGGTCGACGGACTGCCGCTGAAATCACCCTATGAGGCCCTGATCCTGGCTTCGCTGATCGAACGCGAAACCGCGGTGCCGGAGGAGCGGACGCGGATCGCCGGTGTGTTCGTGCGCCGTCTGCAGAAAGGCATGCGGCTGCAGACCGATCCGACCGTGATCTACGGAATGGGGGATGCCTTCGACGGCAACATCCGCCGCCGCGACCTGCGTACCGATACGCCTTACAACACCTACACGCGGCATGGCTTGCCGCCGACCCCGATTGCGATGCCGAGCGGCGCGTCCATCCGGGCTGCGCTAAATCCGGCCGATGGCGACGAGCTGTACTTCGTCTCTCGCGGCGACGGCAGCCATCAGTTCTCGGCGACGCTCGAAGAGCACAATGCTGCGGTGCGCCGCTACCAGCTCGGCGGGCGTTGAGGCTATGCGCGGGCGCGGCCGGTTCATCACCGTCGAAGGGCTGGAGGGCGCCGGCAAGAGCACCTGCTTGGCCGGGATCGAGCAGTACCTGCGCGGTCGCGGGCTGGATCCGGTGATGACCCGGGAACCGGGCGGGACCCCGCTTGGCGAGGCGATCCGCCAGCTGCTGCTGGGCTTCGACCATGCCGACATGAATGCCGATGCCGAGACCCTGCTGGTGTTCGCAGCCCGGGCCGAGCATCTGGCCAAGGTGATCCGCCCGGCGCTTGAGGCGGGCAGGCCGGTAGTCTGCGATCGTTTCACCGATGCCACCTACGCCTATCAGGGTGGCGGCCGGGGGCTGGGCGAGGCCCGTATCGAGGCACTGGAGTCCTGGGTGCAGCAGGGCCTGGTGCCGGATCTGACCGTCTTGCTCGACGTGCCCATCGAGCTCGGCCTGGCCCGCGCCGGACGGCGCAGCGCGCCGGACCGCTTCGAGCAGGAGCGGCTGGAATTCTTCGAGCGGGCGCGGGCCATGTATCGAGCACGTGCACAGCGGATGCCGGAGCGCATCGTGATGATCGATGCCAGCGCACCGGCGGAGGAGGTGCTGGCGGCGATCACCTCGGCACTGGGGAGGCTGCTCGATGGAGCTGGCTGAGCCCCTGCCCTGGCATGCCGAGGCCTGGACGCGGCTGCAGGCCCAGATCCGCCGGCAGGCGCTGCCGCATGCGCTGCTGATCAGCGGCCTGCCCGGGCTTGGCAAGCGACGGCTGGCGGAGCAGCTGGCTGCGGCGCTGCTGTGCGAAGCCGGCCGCAACGAGCTGCAGGCCTGCGGTCGCTGCCGCGCCTGCCGCCTGCTGGTTCAGGGCGCGCATCCAGACCTGTTCGTGGTGACGCCGGAAGAGGAGGGGCGGCAGGTTCGGGTGGACCAGGTACGCGGCCTGATCGACCAGCTGTCCCTGAAGAGTCAGTACGGCGGCTACCGGGTCGGGCTGATCGATCCGGCGGACAGGATGAATGCCGCCGCAGCCAACGCGCTGCTCAAGACGCTGGAAGAGCCGCCGCCGGGCGTGGTGCTGCTGCTGGTCGCTGCCAGGCCGTCGCTGCTGCCGGCGACCATCCGCAGCCGCTGCCAGCAGCTGACGCTGTCGCCGCCGCCAGCCGAACAGGCCCGTGCGTGGTTGCAGGCGCAGGCAACGCCGGGTGCCGAGCAGTTGCTGGGACTGGCTGCCGGGGCGCCGCTGCGCGCCGTCGAGCTGCATGCGGCCAAGGTCCAGGATCGCTGGCGGGCCTTGCTGGCAACGCTGCAGGGCCTGCAAGCCGGCCGCCTCGGGGTGGTCGCGGCCGCCGCCGAGTGGCGGGAGGCGGGTCGGGAGACCGTGCCGCTGCTGATCGCCATCTGTGCGGACCTGGCCCGCTGGCTCGCCGGCGGCGAAGGCCGTTACGGTGAGGGAGAGCGCTTGCGGGAGCTGGCTGCGGCGCTAGACTTGGCGGGACTGCATGACTATCTCGAGCTGCTGCTGGAGCTCCGCCGCCATCTCGAGCATCCGCTGAACGAGCAGCTCCTGCTGGAACGCGCTTTTGCCGGCTGGCAGGCGGTTGCCGGCGGCAGACGGCCGTCGGGTAGACAGCAATGACGGACAAGTTGCCAGGTACGCGACAGGGTGTCCTGTCACTGGAAATCAAGGACAAGAGCGCGCTGTACGGCGCCTACATGGCCTTTCTGAAGCACGGCGGCCTGTTCGTTCCTACCGGCAGGCAGTTCGCGCTGGGGGATAAGGTGTCCATCATGCTCAGGCTGATGGACGATCCTGAGAAAATCCCGGTTCGCGGCCGTGTGGCGTGGATCACCCCGAAGGGTGCACAGGGCAACCGTGCGGCCGGCATCGGTCTGCAGTTCGTGGACGAGAACGGCGCTGCCGTTCGTGCCAAGATAGAAACCTATCTCGCCGGCGCTCTGGAATCCGAGTGTCCCACCCATACCATGTAGGCCGCGCCGGTCGCGGTTCAGAGTTCGCTATGTTGGTCGATTCCCATTGTCATTTGCAGATGCTGGATCCGTCGGAGTCAACCGAAGCGGTGCTTGCCCGTGCCGCCGAGGCCGGCGTGCAGCATTGCCTGACGGTCGCCGTCAGCCTTGCCGACAGCGCCCGTACCCTGGCACTGGCCCAGGAGTTTCCGCAGGTCAGCGCCAGTGTGGGCGCGCATCCCAGCGACGACGGTCCGGAGCCGACCGCGGCGGAACTGGTCCGGCTCGCGCAATCGCCGCATGCGGTCGCGGTCGGCGAGACCGGCCTCGACTACCACTACAACAAGGGCGACCTGGAGTGGCAGCGGGAGCGCTTTCGCCAGCATATTCGCGCGGCGCGGGAAGTCGGCAAGCCCCTGATCGTGCATACCCGCGATGCCCGCGAGGACACGGTGCGCATCTTGCGGGAAGAAAAAGCGCATGAGGTCGGCGGCGTCATGCATTGCTTTACCGAGGACTACGACATGGCGGCCCGCTGCCTGGACATGGGTTTTTATATCTCGTTCTCGGGGATCGTTACCTTCCGCAATGCAGAGTCGTTGCGCGACGTGGCGCGCCGCGTGCCGCTGGAGCGGGTGCTGATCGAGACCGATTCGCCGTTCCTGGCCCCGGTGCCGCACCGCGGCAAGCCGAACCAGCCGGCGCTGGTGCGCCACGTGGCGGAAAAGATCGCCGAGCTGCGGGAACTGCCGGTCGAGGAGATCGGCCGGATCACCACCGAGAACTTCTTCCGGCTGTTCCCGGCAGCGGCGAACGCCTAGGCGCGGATATATCTCTCCATTCCCCGCCCTTCAGGCCTGCAGCGCCAGCTCCAGCGCCGCGTCCAGCTGTTCCGGGGTGTTGTAGAAGTGCGGCGAGAAACGGATGCCGCCGCCGCGGTTGGCGCAGACGACGCCGTTGTCCATCAGCTGCCGGTAGACCTGCCGGCTGTCGCGGCCGGCAACGCGGAAGGTGACGATGCCGGCGTGGCGGCCCGGTTCGCCGGCGCTCAGCAGTTCCAAGCGAGGCTGTCGACGTATCGCCTCGATCAGGTGACGGGCATTGGCGAGCACCCGCTTCTCCAGCTCCGCCGGTCCGATTTCCTCGAGTAGCGACAGGCTCGCTTCCAGCCCGAAGATACCCAGCATGTTCGGGCTGCCGCACTCGAAGCGGCGGGCCGAGGCGGCGATCTGCCAGTCGCGGGCATCGAAGTCGCCGGCGTTTTCCAGGCTGTGCCAGCCGAGCTCGGTGAGCCGCAGCCGGTCGCGGGCCTCGGGGCGGCTGTAGAACAGGCCGATGCCTTCCGGGCCGAGCATCCACTTGTGGCCGTCGGCAACCACGAAATCCGGCTGCAGGGCCTGAACATCCAGCGGCAGCACGCCCAG
>JAJUFY010000004.1 GCA_029263635.1 Ectothiorhodospiraceae bacterium
GATCTATACCGGCGATGAGATCGGCGCCGAGTATGAACCCTACGACGAAGGCCCGCCGCTGGTCTGGCAGGACCCACACGACCTCACGCCCTACTATGCCCGCCTCGCGGCACTGCGCCGCGACACGCCGGCGCTGTGGTCCGAGCGGCTGGAGCTGGTCGGCAACGACCAGGAGGAGCGGGTACTGAGCTTCCTCCGGCCGGGGCCGACACCGGCCGAGGATGTGCTGGTAGTGCTGAATTTCAGCGACCGGCCGCTGACCGCCCGGCTCACGAACACCGCCGCCCTCCCTTCCGGCCGTCTCCTCGACCTGCTCGGCGACCGGACGCTCACGCTCGACCCAAGGCGGCCGGCGCTACGGCTGCCGGCCTATGGCGCGGTGGTATTGCAGGCAGCGCCGTAGAACCCAAGCAGCTGCCTTTTCCCTTTACACGCCAGCAGGAGCGGCGTTCCCCGCCGCGATTCTTCGCAGGTTCGCGGCCAGGGGGGCCGCTCCTACAGAAGAAGCCTGTCATGACCTCGTGGGAGCGGCCCCTGGCCGCGAAGGATGAGAGTCATGGCACCGCAGTGCAGCAACCGGCCCGCTACGCCGCCTTGGGCGGCAGCAGCCACCAGCGCTCGCCGTCGCGGGCGGCTTCGCCGTCTTCTTCCAGCTTCAGCAGGTGCGCCAGCAGCGAACGCTTGGCCAGCGGATGCATGACGTCCGGGACGTCCCGATAGACCACCGGCACCAGTTCGTCCTCGCTGGCCGGGCCGAGCTGGCGCAGCGCGTCCAGCACCTTGGCCTCGCGCGCCAGCCGGTGGGAGATCAGGCGGTCGATCACCTGGTGCGGCTTATCCATCAGGAAGCCGTGCGCCGGGGCGATGTAGTCGAGCTCTTCCTCCGCCAGCAGGTTCAGGGAACGCAGATAAGCGCCCATGTCGCCATCCGGCGGATTAATGACCACCGTGGAGCCCTGCATGATGTGATCGCCGGAGAACAGCAGCCGCTCCTCATCGAGCACATAGCAGAGATGGTTGGAGGCATGGCCTGGCGTGTGGATGGCGCGCAGGGTCACGCCATCCACCTGCAGCAGGTCGCCGTGGGCCGGCACCCGGTCCGGCCGGAACTCGCGGTCCTGGCTGTCATGCGGCGGCGCCGGCATGCCCAGCACCTCGGCGCCGGTACGCTCCTTCAGCAGCCGGGCCGCCGGCGAGTGGTCCATGTGGGTGTGGGTAGTCAGGATCCAGCGGATGCGGCCGCTGCCGGCAGCGGCAATGATGCGCTCGATGTGCTCGGCAATCGGCGGCCCCGGGTCGATCACCGCGATCTCGGCGTTGCCGATCAGGTAGGTATTGGTGCCGGGCCCTGTCATCACGCTGGGATTGGGCGCCGTCAGCCGCCGCACGGTCTCCGACAGCCGGGTCACCACGCCCGGCAGGATCTCGTAAGACGCCGTGCCCCTGCCCTGCGGATCCAGCTTGCAGATCTCGGCATAGGGCGGATCGCCCTCGTGGAACAGCCGCATGCCGGCCCTGCCGCGGGCGAAGCGCGGATGGGCGACCACCACCTCGCGCGGCCGGCGCGCGTAGTCCATCAGCGCCGCCGTGGTGGGGAACGAGGTCAGCGCCTTGAGGGTACGAATAGTCGGCGAGGCGAGCGAGAGGCTGCCGCGGCGGCTGCGCTCCAGAGCCTCCGCCGGCCGGATCCAGACATGGGCGATGGTCTCCTCGCCATCGTGCAAGGCCGTCTGACCGGCCGGTGCGACCGCGACGAAAAACCGCGTGTCGTAGCGCCGCGGCGGCCCTACCGGCGTCACCCAGTGACTGAAGAAGGCCAGCTGGTCCAGGGCCAGAGTCACCCCACGGTCGCGGCACAGGTCGGTGAGCGTCATCTCGCCGGCGCTCAGCCGGGCACGCAGCGCCGCATAGGCCTCGATGTCCTCCGGCGTGCGGATCTCGACCGGCCGGCCGTGCCGATCGCGCGCCAGCAGCAGCCCCGACTCTTCGAAGCACTCCCGTGCGGCCGCCACCAGATAGCCCAGCCCGCCCTGCTCGATGCCCAGCATCCGGCTCGCCGCGGCATCGTCCATGCTGCACAGAGCCGCCAGCTCGTCGTTGCGATCGTCGGCATCCACCGCGCCGCCCGGGAAGACGTAGACGCCCGGCATGAAGATCGCCTTGTGGGTGCGCTGCATCAGCAGCACCTCGATACCCTCGGGGGTATCGCGCGTCAGGATGAGCGTGGAAGCGGGACGTGGAATGGGGGGCGATTCGTGCATTCGGGCCTCATATCGCATGACGGCTGTAGCCGGGTACGCGCCACAGCGTGTCGGAGATACCACAAGGTAACCTGCCGTTACCGCGGATGCCATCGGCTCGTCGGCGCCGGTCGCCGGGCGCGCCCGGGAACAGCGGCAGGCAACCGCCGTCCCGACGCGCTACGATCGGCTATCACCACAGAACGAGGAGAGACCATGACAGGCCGGCTTCAGGACAAAGTCGTCATCATCACCGGTGCCACCAGCGGCATAGGCGAAGCCACGGCACGGCGCTTTGCCGCCGAGGGCGCCCGGCTGGTGCTGGCCGGACGCAGCGTCGACAAGGGCGAGGCGCTGGCGCGCGAACTGGGCGGCGAGACCGTCTTCCAGCGCACCGACGTCATGCGCGAGACCGACATCGCGGCGCTGGTCGATAAGGCGGTAGAACGCTTCGGCCGCCTCGACTGCCTGTTCAACAACGCCGGCGCCGGCGAGCGCAGCAGCGTCGAATCGGTCACCGAAGAGCAGTTCGCCGAGGTCATGCGATTGCTGGTCGGCAGCGTGGTGTTCGGCATGAAGCATGCCGCCCGGGTGATGAAACCGCAGGGCGGCGGCTCCATCATCAACAACTCCAGCATCGCCGCCCACCGCATCAACCAGGGCGGCTATCTCTACTCCGGCGCCAAGGCGGCCGTCAGCCACCTGACCCGGCTGGCGGGCGCCGAGCTCGGGCCGCACGGCATCCGCGTCAATGCGATCTCCCCTGGCGCCATCGCCACGCCGATCTTCTGGGGCGGCTCGGCGCGTGCCCATACCCTGAGCGACGAGGAAAACCGGCAGAAGCTCGAGAAGCTGCAGCGCAATCTCGCCCATGCCACGCCCACGCCCCGCGCCGGCCTGGCCGACGACATCGCCAATGCGGCGGTGTTCCTGGCCAGCGACGAGGCCGGCTACGTGAACTGCCATGACCTGGTGGTCGACGGCGGCCGCATCGCGATGTTCAACGAGAAAGCGTGAGCGGGAATCCTTCCCCATACCTCCAGCGGGAGGCGCTCTGAGCCTGAGCGGCCTCGATGGAGGCCGCTCAGGCATCGCCCCGGTCGCCAATACGCGCAGCCAAAGCTCCCAGGCCGACGCCTCGCTCTTCCTTCACCCCCTTTGGAGCGGCCCCTTTCGCCTGCATGGATAGGCGGAAGTCGGACCAAGGGGCAAGACGGACATGAAGAGCTGGGAACGGGCCTTGCAGGACAGCGTGGTCACCGGCGCAGCTGGCGCGCTGGCGGCCGGAGCGGCGGTGGCGCTGCGCTGGCGGCCGGAGCGGCGGTGGCGCCGATCAACGCGACATCGCACGTGCTCTGGGGCGATGAGGCGGCCGACGTGGAGCACGCCACGCTGCCGCATACGCTGCCGGGCGTGCTGATCAACGCCGGCGCCGGGATGTGGTGGGCGCTGGTGCTGCAGATGCTGTTCGGCGAGGCGGTGGACCGGCGCGGGCTGCCGACCGCCATGCTTGCCGGTGCAGCCACGGCGGCGCTGGCCTATGTGGTCGACTACCACCTGGTGCCAAAGCGCCTGATGCCCGGCTGGGAGCTGCGTATGACTCGCCGCTCGCTCTACGCCAGCCTGGGCGCGATGGGAGCGGGACTGGCGCTGGGCGCCCTGCTGAGCCGCCGGTTCTGACGACGGCCAGGACACCTCATTCGCTCAAGTCTTCATAGATTGCCGAAACGCCCCTGACGGCAAGCCGCCCGGGATCAGCGTGCGCGGCATGACCCCCGCCGCGCCCGATGCACCGGCCCATGACCGGCGCCGCAGACGAACGGCGGCGGCTTGGGCTACCATAGCGGCGCTCCCGACCTGCCCGACCTTCGACGTGCCACACACTACCCATACTTTCCCCGCTGCTTTCCGCGCCACCTGGCCGGTACTGTTCGGCTACGTGCCGCTTGGCCTGGCCTTCGGCGTGCTGTTCGCGCAGCTCGGCCACCCCTGGTACTGGGCGACGCTGATGGCGGTGGCCGTCTACGCGGGGGCAGCGCAGTTCCTGGCGGTCGGGCTGCTGGCGGCCGGTGCCGGCATCATCGAGATCGGACTGACCACCCTGCTCCTGAATGCCCGCCACCTGTTCTACGGGCTGTCGCTGGCGCCACGCTTCCCGCGCGGCGGCGCCGCACGCTGGTACCTGACCTTCGGCCTCACCGACGAGACCTACGCGCTGCTGGCGGGCCTGCCGCCGCCGGCGCCGGAGCTCGCCACCCGCTTCTATGTACAGATCACGGCGCTGAACCAGGCCTACTGGGTCGCAGGCTGCACGCTGGGCGCGCTGCTGGGCGCGGCGGTGACGGTCGACGTGCAGGGCCTGGACTTCGTGCTGACGGCGCTGTTCGTGGTGCTGGCGGTCGAGCAGTGGTATGCGGTCCGCAACCCGCGTCCCTTCCTGACCGCCGCCGGCTGCGGGCTGCTGGCGCTGCTTGCCGTCGGCAGCCAGCACATGCTGCTCGCTGCGCTGGGCCTTGCGACCTTGCTGCTGCTGCTCGACCGGCGGAGCTACGCATGAGTCCCGACGCTTATCTGCTGGCCGCCATCGCGGTGATGACGGCAGCCACCTTCGCAACCCGGGCGCTGCCGTTCCTGCTGCTGCGCCGGGGCGCCGACCACCCGGTGGTGCTGTTCCTCGGCCGCTATCTGCCGGCGGCCGTGATGACGCTGCTGGTGCTGTACGCCGTCAAGGACGTGCCGCTGCGGACCGCACCCTACGGCCTGACCCACGCCATCGCGATCGTTGTGACGGCCGCGGTGCACATCTGGCGGCGCAACGCCCTGCTCAGCATTGCCGCCGGCACCGGGCTGTTCATCTGGCTGCAGCGCAGCGGCCTGCTGGCCGGCCTCTGACGGTTCCGCTGGCGTCACCTTTGATGGGGAGCCGCCGGCCCCCAGCTTGATGCGATCCGAGGTCTGAACAAGGGCCGCCGCGTGCCAACGCCTTCCGCTCTTGAGCGCATGCCCGATCTGGGCCTGTCGGGTCAGGTGGCCGTCGTCACCGGGGCCAGCTCGGGATTGGGACAGGCCTGCGCGCTGACGCTTGGCCTGGCAGGAGCGGCCGTGGTGGTCAATCACCTGCCGCGCAGCGCCGACGCCGCCGCAGAGGTGGTGACGCGGATCGAGGACGGCGGTGGCCGGGCCCTGGCCGTGGCCGCCGATATCAGCCGCGAAGACGAGGTCGAGGCACTGTTTGCCAGGGCCGTCGACCGCTTCGGCACCGTCCATATTCTCGTCAACAACGCCGGCGTCCAGGACGGCACTCGTTTTCAGGACATGAGCCTGACGCAGTGGCAACGGGTGCTCGACATCAACCTGACCGGACAGTTCCTGTGCGCCCGGGCGGCGGTGCGTGAATTCCTGCGGCGCGGAATGCAGCCGGAGCTGTCCTGCGCGCTGGGCAAGATCATCTGCATGAGTTCGGTGCACCAGATCATCCCGTGGGCCTTCGAGACCAACTACGCCGCATCCAAAGGCGGCGTGATGCTGCTGATGCAGTCGCTGGCGCAGGAGCTCGCGCCCAACCGGATCCGCGTCAACGCGGTCGCGCCGGGGGCGATCCGCACGCCGATCAACCGCCCGGCCTGGGAAACACCGCAGGCCCTCAAGGCCCTGCTCGAACTGATCCCGTACGGCCGCATCGGCGAGCCGGCCGACGTGGCGCAGGCAGTGGCGTGGCTGGCCTCGGACCTGTCCGACTACATGATCGGCACCACGCTGTTCATCGACGGCGGCATGGCCCTTTATCCCTCCTTTCGCGGCCATGGCTAAGCCCATCGAAGACTACGGCTTCATCGGCAACATGCTGACCGGCGCGCTTATCGCGCGCGACGGCTCCCTGGACTGGCTGTGCCTCCCGCGCTTCGACAGCGACGCCTGCTTTGCGGCCCTGCTCGGCGGCCCGGAGCACGGCCGCTGGCAGATCGCCCCGGCCGGCGAGATCGTGCGGACCAGCCGCCGCTACCGGCCGGGCACCGCGATCCTGGAAACCACCTTCGAAACTGCCGAAGGCCGGGCCACCGTGATCGACTTCATGCCCTTCACCGACGACGAGCGCTATGTCGATGTGGTGCGCCTGGTGCGCGGCGACGCCGGCAAGGTACGGATGCGGATGGAGCTGATCATGCGCTTCGGCTACGGCCGGCTGGTGCCCTGGGTGCGACGCCAAGGCTACGGGCTCAGCGCCGTCACCGGCCCCGACGCCCTGCAGCTGCATACGCCGGTGGAACTGCACGGCGCGAACTTCACCACCACCGCCGAGTTCAGCGTCGGCGCCGGCGCGACCGTGCCGTTCACGCTCGCCTACCATCCGTCCCACCACCCGGCCCGCCTGCCCGAGAACGCCGACCAGCGGCTGGAACAGGCGACCCGCCTGTGGTGCGACTGGTCCGGCCGCTGCCAGCACGAACGGCAGGAGGGCCATCCCTGGCGGGAAGCGGTGGTGCGCTCGCTGATCACCCTCAAGGCGCTGACCTTTCAACCCACCGGCGGGATCGTCGCCGCGCCCACCACCTCACTGCCGGAACGGCTGGGCGGCATCCGCAACTGGGACTACCGCTTCTGCTGGATTCGCGACGCCACCCTCACCCTGTACGCGCTGCTCACCTCCGGCTATCGCGAGGAAGCCGAGGCCTGGCGCCACTGGCTGCTGCGCGCCGCCGCCGGCGACCCGAAGCAGCTGCAGATCATGTACGGCCTCGGCGGCGAGCGGCGGCTCACCGAATTCGATCTGCCCTGGCTGCCCGGCTACGCCGGCAGCAGCCCGGTGCGGGTCGGCAACGCTGCCCACGAGCAGCGCCAGCTCGATGTCCAGGGCGAGCTGATGGACACCCTCTATGTCGCCCGCAAGTTTCACCTGGAACCCGACGACGACGCCTGGCGGTTCCAGAAAACCATGCTCGAGCAGCTGGCGCGGGATTGGAACAAGCCCGACGAGGGCATCTGGGAAATCCGCTCCGGCAAGCGGCACTTCACCCATTCGCGGATGATGTGCTGGGCGGCCTTCGACCGCGGCATCAAGGCCGTGGAGAACCAGGGGCTGACCGGCCCGGTAGAACGCTGGCGCGTGCTGCGCGACACCATCCACGCCGATGTCTGCCGCCACGGCTGGAACCCCGACAAGCAGGCCTTCGTGCAGTACTACGGCGGCAATGCCCTGGATGCCTCGCTGCTGCTGATGGCGGAGGTCGGTTTCCTGCCGTCGGAAGACCCGCGCTTTGTCGGCACCGTCGAAGCCATCGAGCGGGAGCTCACGGTCGACGGCCTGGTGCTGCGCTACCGGCCCGAGCACGCACCGGACGGCCTGCCCGGCCATGAAGGGGTGTTTCTTGCCTGCAGTTTCTGGCTGGCCGACGCCTACATCATGCTCGGCCGCCGCGACGACGCCGAGGCGCTGTTCGAGCGGCTGCTCGGCCTCCGTAACGATCTCGGCCTGCTGGCCGAGGAGTTCGATCCGCGCAGCGGCCGCCAGCTCGGCAACTTCCCGCAGGCGTTCTCGCACATCGCCCTGGTGAATACCGCCAACAACCTGGCGTCGGCCTACGGCCCGGCCGAACAGCGCGCCGACCACCGGGCGCCGGCCACGGTCCGCGCCGTCGGCGGCGGCTGATCAGCGCGCCGTGACGGTGAACACGGCGCTGGCGCGGGCGATCCGCCTGTCGTCGACGTAGATGAAGGCGTTGGCGAAGATCAGGCTGCGGCCGATGCGCTGGATGTCCACCCGCGCTTCCAGCCAGTCGCCCACCTGCGCGGCACCGGCATAGTCGATGCTTAAGTTGACGGTGGCGATCGGCAGTTCCCAGCCGGTGGCACAGGCGATGTTGTAGCCCAGCGCGATGTCGGCAAGCGTGGCGATCAGGCCGCCGTGGGCGGTGCCGCGCACGTTGCAGTGCCGCTCCTCGACCCGCACGCCGATATGGCGGCTGCCATCGCACTCCTTCTCGTAGAAAGGGCCGGTCAGCTCCCAGAACGGGGGCTGGCGCACTGTCGGCCGGTAGCCTTCGGGCAGTGTCATGGACAGTCTCTTGATTCGTTGCCTGAGGTTCGGCGTTATGGCGCGTCGGGGTGCGGCTGCACCGGCCGATAGCCTTCGATGAACTCCGGCGGCATGCGCCGCGCCCGGCCGGTGGTCATGTCGACGCACACCCAGTGGGTGCGGCCGGTGAGCACGGTCTTGCCGTCGCCCGCACGGATGATCTGGTAGTCGCGGTAGGTGGACAGCTTGCCGTCGTTGCCGCTGACCCAGGTGCCGATCAGCAGCTCGTCGCCGACGAAAGTAGGCAGCAGGTACTCCAGCTCGTGCTTGCGGGCCACCACGCCGCAGCCGATGCGGCGGTAATCGTCGATCGAGAAGCCCAGCTTCTTGGAATGCGCCCAGGCCGCCTGCTCCAGCCAGCCCAGGTAAACGACGTTGTTGGTATGTCCCATCTCGTCGATGTGCGACTCATCGACGACCACCCGCTCGATATGGGGCGACGGTACTTTCCAGGGCAGCGTTTGCATCGGCACTTCCAACGGATTCCTCGGACGAAAACGGGCACGGCAGATCGCGCCGCCGGCCGCCGCACCCTACTGCGCGCGCAAGCCGCGTGCAAGCGACTTCGTCGCGCGACATGGTTCTCAGCTGCCGCAACAAGAACCTTGAAGCGGCGCCTGCCAAGGGGTAGCGTTGCGTCTCCCGAAGTTCATTTCGGCAAGGGCCTATACTTGCTCAAGTGAACTTCCATGCGGCGCCTGCACGGCGCCTCCCTCTGTTTTCGTGCAGGAATCGAACGTGGCCAGAACATATATCAGCGGCACAGGCCTTTTCACTCCGTCGGAATCCATTTCCAACGAGGAACTGGTCGACTCCTACAACCGCTACGCGACCGACTACAACACCGCCCATGCCGCCGACATCGAAGCCGGCCGGCTGGAGCCGCTGCCGCTCTCCAGCTCCGAATTCATCGTCAAGGCGTCCGGCATCCGCAGCCGCTATGTGCTCAACAAGAGCGGCGTGCTCGACCCGGAACGGATGTACCCGGTGCTGCCGCGCCGCAGCGAGGACGAGCCGTCGATCCAGTGCGAAATGGCGGTGGCCGCCGCGCGCGAGGCCATGCAGCGGGCCGGCAAGGGGCCTGAGGACATCGACGCGGTGCTGGTGGCCTGTTCCAACCTGCAACGGCCCTACCCGGCCGTGGCCGTGGAAGTACAGCAGGCGCTGGGCATCGGCGGCTTCGCCTTCGACCTCAACGTCGCCTGCTCGTCGGCCACCTTCGGCATCCAGACCGCGGTGGACGCCGTCTCCAACGGCAGCGCGCGGGCCGTGCTGATGGTCAACCCGGAGATCTGCTCGGGCCACCTGAACTTCCGCGACCGCGACAGCCACTTCATCTTCGGCGACGCCTGCACGGCGGTAATCGTCGAGCGCGAGGACACGCTGACCGCGCCCAAGGCCTTCGAGGTGCTGGGTACCCGGCTGCAGACCAAGTTCTCGAACAACATCCGCAACGATTTCGGGTTCCTGAACCGCACCGAGGAGCCGCCCCGCGCGCCCAACGAGATCCTGTTCCGCCAGCAGGGCCGCAAGGTGTTCAAGGAAGTGGTGCCGCTGGTGCAGGAGCTGATCCTGCAGCATCTGGCCGACCTGGACCTCGAGGCAGGCAACCTGCGCCGCCTGTGGCTGCACCAGGCCAACATCAACATGAACCAGCTGATCGCCCGCCGCGTGCTGGGCCGCGACCCGTCCGAGGACGAGGCGCCGGTGATCCTGGACCGCTACGCCAACACCAGTTCGGCCGGTTCGGTGATTGCCTTCCACCTCTACCACGAGGACCTGAGCGACGGCGATCTTGGTGTGATCTGCTCCTTCGGCGCCGGCTACTCGGCCGGTAGCGTGGTGGTGCGGCGGGTGCTGCGGTAGACGAAGAACCCAGGGGAGGGAAATCTCGCGCCAAGGGGCCGGGCCTGCGCGGCAGGTACCGATCGGCCTCCCTCCCGGAGGAGCGGCCCCGGGCCGCGAGAATCCTCGCAACCATTGCAGCTGGGCCGCCGCTTCTACAAAGGCAAGCCGCGGAATCTTTTCCTTTGCGCCTTGGCGCTTTTGATCAGCCTACGACCCCACCGCTGGGTGGCAGCTTGCGCTGGCGGCCGGCCGGAACCGGCCGCGTACGGGGAGATCCTTGCTCTCCCCGTCAGCCCTTTATCCCCGCCGCCGAGGCGAACACCCAGCGCTCGCCGTAGGACGGCACGTCCACCACGCGGTCTTCGACCTCCTCGAAGCGCTCGGACAGCGCCTCCATCAGCTCCTCCCGCAGCTCGGGCTGGTGCTCGCTGCAGCACTGCATGCTGAACACGCCGTCCGGCTTGAGCCGGTCGACGACACTGTCGAGCACGCGGGCGATGAAGGCGCTGCGGTCCTGCTCGGCGCCGACCGGCTCCATGGTGAGGTCGTAGACGATGCCGTCGCAGGGCTTGGCCTGGTCCAGGTAGGCGAAGGCATCGCCGATCACCACCTTGGCATTGTCGGCCTCGAAAGCGTCCTCGCAGACCCGCGGCAGGTACTGGCGGGACAGCTCCACCACCTTCGGATCGATGTCCACCAGCACCGCCTGCTCGGCGCCTTCCTGCAACGCGGCCTTGAGCACGCCGCCGTCGCCGCCGCCGAGGATCAGCACCTTGCCGAGGGCGCCGCGGGTGGCGAGCGGCTCGATCATGACACGGTTGTAGATCTCGTCGCTCTCGGCGATCTGCAGATCGCCGTCCAGATAGAGCAGCCGGCCGTGCTCCGGTGTCTCGGCAATAACGATGTGCTGGTGCTCGGAGTGCAGCTCCTTGATGACCCGATGGCCCCGGATCAGGTACTCCGGCATGGACGATTGAAGCGACACGGACATCGCGGCTCCTCCCTGTGGTTCAAAGGATGAGTCCTGTCCGGCTGCAACCGTGTCGGGGCGGACGAGAGACAGTGGGACCGGCATGCGATGGGCGGGTGTCGCACTGTCTGGGGCTCCCTGCGCGCCGCCGCCGTGGGCGTGAGAGAGGCCGGACAGAGGGGGGGATGGTAACAGATCTGGCCCCGGCGTTGCCGGCACCCGCCGGCAAGGGTGGGCGCAAGCCGCCTCGCCACCCTAGGAATTCCCCTGCTTGCATCGCCGCCGGTCGCCGGCATGTTGGCAGTACCAATCAACAAAGGCTTATCGAATGCAGCGACCAGTACACCGGTTTCGGGTGGGAATCACCGGCTCGTATGGCGGCCTCAATCTCGGCGACGAGGCCATCCTCAAATCCATCATCACCCAGCTGCGGGCGTCGCTGCCGGTGGAGATCCTGGTGTTTTCCCGCAACGCCGAGGACACGCTGCGGCGCCACGACGTCGAGCAGGCGGTGCCGGTACGCGACATGACGCGGGAGGAAGCGAAAGCCGCGGTGGCCGGACTGGATGTGCTGGTGTTCGGCGGCGGCGGCATCCTCTACGACCACGAGGCGGAGATCTACCTGCGCGAGGTCATCCTGGCCCAGGAGCTGGGCGTGCCGGTGATGGTGTATGCGGTCAGCGCCGGCCCGCTGCAGACCCGCACCGCCCGCGAGCGGGTGGCTACCGCGATCACGCAGGCGGCTGTGGTCACGGTGCGCGACCGCCACGGCCGGCGCCTGCTGGAGGACATCGGCGTGCACCGGGAGGTCCAGCTCACGGCCGACCCGGCGCTGCTGCTGGAGCCGGAGCCGCTGCCGGAGGACGCCCTGTTGCGGGAAGGCATGGACAGCGCCCGCCGCCTGGTCGGCTTCTCGGTACGCGAGCCCGGTCCTGCGGCCCCGGAGATCGACGTCGACCACTATCACGCCCTGCTCGCCAACGCCGCCGATTTCATCGTCGACCGCTGGGAGGCCGACATCGTGTTCGTGCCCATGGAGCGGGGGCAGATGGATGTGCAGCACAGCCACGCGGTGATCTCCCGCATGCAGAACGCCACCCGCGCCACCGTGCTGAAAGGCAGCTACACAGCCGGCCAGGTGCTGACGCTGATCGGCCACTTCCAGTTCGCGGTCGGCATGCGGCTGCATTTCCTGATTTTCTCGGCCCTGCAGCGCGTGCCGTTCGTGGCCCTGCCCTACTCGTCCAAGGTCACCGGCCTGCTGCAGGACCTGGAGATGAACGTGCCGCCGCTGGATGACGTCAACACCGGACGCCTGCTGGCGACCATCGACCAGTCCTGGGACCTGCGCGCCACCCTGCGACGCCGGATCGAGCAGCGCCTACCGGCGCTGCAGGCCAGGGCCCGGGAAACCAACGCCCTGCTGGTGCAACTCCTGCGCCGCCGCAGGGTCAAAAAAAACAAGACCGCCGATCAGTGAGTTCATGCCTGTTCTAGAGAAGCCCCAGCAAGTCCGCGACATCCTCCTTCCCTCTCGCAAGGCTCTCCTTGCCGCCGAGACCGACGTCCTGGTCGTCGGCGGCGGCCCATCCGGTATCGGCGCCGCGGTCGGCGCCGCTCGTGCCGGCGCCAAGGTGGTACTGGCCGAACGCTACGGCTTCCTTGGCGGCAACGCGACCGCCGCCCTGGTGATGCCGCTGATGTCGTTCCACACCCAGCGACCCAGCTTCGAGCGGGCCGGCATCAGCAACCTGCTGCCGAACGACCACGGGCCGGGCCACCCCATCATTGCCGGCGTCGTGCAGGAGCTGCTGGAGCGGCTGGTCGCCGCCGGCGGCGCCATCGCGCCATCGCAGGACACCGGCTATGTGGTGCCCTTCGATCCGGAAATCTTCAAGATGGTGGCGCTGGACATGCTCGACGCCGCCGGCGTGCAGTTCCTGCTGCATGCGCTGGCCGGCCAGGTGCTGGACGCTCCCGAAGTCAGCGGCGTGGCCTTCGAGACCAAGTCCGGCCCCATCGTGATCCGCGCCAGGACCGTGGTCGACTGTACCGGCGATGGCGATATCGCCGCCCGCGCCGGCGCGCCGTTTGAAATCGGCCGCGAGGAAGACGATCTGGTGCAGCCGATGACCCTGATGTTCCGCATGGTCGATTTCCAGCGCGAAGCCTTCGACCGCTATGTGCAGAGTCACCCGGACCAGTGGCGGGGCGTGCACGGCCTGTGGGACCTGGTGCGGCAGGCCACGGAAGCCGGCGAGCTCGAGCTGGCCCGGGAGGACATGCTGTTCTTCGCCACCCCGCACCCGGGCGAGCTCAGCATCAACAGCACCCGCATCACCCGCGTGCTCGGCACCGACGTCTGGGACTGGAGCTATGCCGAATGGGAAGGCCGCCGACAGATGCGCCAGATCGTGGCGTTTCTGCGCAAGTACGTGCCCGGCTTCGAGCAGAGCTATGCCGCCCAGAGCGGCGTCCACGCTGGCGTGCGGGAAACCCGGCGCATCCTCGGCGACTACTACATCACCGCCGAGGACCTGCTCGGGGCGCGCAAGTTCGACGACGCCATCGCCCGCGGTTCCTATCCGGTCGACATCCACAACCCGGAAGGCAAGGGCACCGTCCTCAAGCGGCTGCCGCCGGACGAGGCCTACGACCTGCCGCTGCGGGCGCTGATCCCGCGCGGCGTCGAGAACCTGCTGGTCGCAGGCCGCTGCATCTCCGGCAGCCACGAGGCGCATTCCTCGTACCGGGTGATGCCGATCGCGATGGCCACCGGCCAGGCGGCCGGCGTCTGCGCAGCCCTGGCCGCGCAGCAGGGCAAGCGGACCCGCGACGTCGCCGCCGCGGACGTGCAGCGCGTGCTGCTCGAGCAAGGCGCCAACCTGGACGGCCAGGCTGCCGCCAACGGCGCTCGCAAGCGTGCCTGACGCCCGGGCGTGCTAAGCTGCCGCCCTCCGCGAGGGCAGCCATGAACTACCGCCACATCTACCACGCCGGCAACTTCGCCGATGTCGTCAAGCACGCCGTCCTACTCACGCTGCTCGCGCATCTGCGCCGCAAGCCGCAGCCGTTCTGCTATCTGGATACCCATGCCGGCATCGGCCGTTATCCGCTGGCCAGCGGCGAGGCGCGGAAGACCCTGGAGTACCGGGGCGGGATCGGCCGGCTGTACGGCGCCTCCGGCCTGCCGCCGCTGCTGGCCGATTATGTGGCGCGGGTGGGCGCCTGCGATCCGGCCAATCGCGGCGACGCCCTCGCCGTCTATCCGGGCTCGCCGCTGCTGGCCCACGGCGCACTGCGGGCACAGGACCGCGCCGTGCTGATGGAACTGCACCCCCAGGATGCCGGCACGCTCAAGGCGCTGTTCCATGGCGACCGGCAGGTCGCGGTGCACGCCATCGACGGCTACCAGGGGCTCAAGGCCTTTCTGCCGCCCAAGGAACGTCGCGGCCTGGTGCTGATCGATCCACCGTTCGAGGTCGCCGACGAGTTCGACCGGCTGCTGGCCGGCCTGCAGACCGCCTACCGCCGCTGGCCCACCGGGATCTACGCGCTCTGGTACCCGGTCAAGGACCGGCGCGACGTTCGCCGTTTCCAGGAGCGGCTCGTCAAGACCGGCATTGCCAAGCTGCTGCTGGCCGAACTGTGCCTGTATCCGGACGACCGGCCGGACCGCTTCAACGGCTGCGGCATGGTGATCGTCAACCCGCCCTGGCAGCACGACGAGCAGCTGCGCAGCCTGCTGCCGCAGCTGGCAGCACGGCTGGCTGAGCCCGGGAATGCGCGCACGCGGGTGGAATGGCTGACGCCGGCCTGAAGCCCCTGTCCTGGGACCTTCCCTGGCGATCCCAGTGAATACCCTTGCGCTTCGCCGTCGCCGCCGACAGGAATTGTGATTACTGTCACTTCGGCCTCCTAACCGTGTCACGGTGCCGGCAGGAGGCAGCTCGTATCCTATGCAGCAGGTCGCCAGCAATGCGATCGCTTAATTACACAATAATCTGACTGCATCATGTTGCGAGAAATCAGCTGGGTAAATCAGATAAAAGGCGAACCGCGGCGACGCTGGTTCTCCGATCCTGATCTCGATCTCATCGTCTGGGAAGACGACGGCGATGTCGTCGGTTTCCAGCTCTGCTACGGCAAGCTGCACGACGAGCAGGCGGTGAGCTGGCAGTCGCCCGACAGTTACAGCCACAGCCGCGTCGACAGCGGCGAATGCCGGCCTGGCCGCCACAAGGCGGCTCCCGTCCTGGTGCCCGGCGGCCGCTTCGATGCCCTGCAGGTGGCGCGGGATTTCCTGACCCGCAGCCTTTCCATCGAGCCGTCGATTTCCAGTTTCGTTTATCGAAAGCTACTGGAATACGCGCGCATCAACGACTTCTCGGTTGCCAGCTAATCGGGCGGCCCGGTCAAGCCGCGGCGATCCGGCAACACCGGATTATCGAGTTGCCGGCCGGCCGCTTTAATGACCCCGAAAAACGGATCAATACAACCGCCCGGCGCCGACCAGCCGCTTGCGCCAGTACGGATTGTCCAGATGCGCGATCGACACGCTGCGGCCGCTGGACGGCGCGTGCACGAAGCGGCCGTCGCCGGTATAGAGCCCGACGTGGGACAGCTTTCCCTGGATCCGGAAGAACACCAGATCGCCGGCCCGCAGATCCGAGCGCGGGACCCGTTTGGCATGCCGATACTGCTGCGCGGTGGTACGCGGCACCTGGATGCCGACCTGCCGGTGCGCGTAGTGCACCAGCCCGCTGCAGTCGAAGGCCGTCGGCCCGCTGCCGCCGTAGCGATACGGCTTGCCGGTCATGGCCAGCGCCTGCACGGCGATCTGCTCCCCCACGGCAACATCCTTGCCGCCGCCAGTGGTGGCACAGCCGGCGAGCAGAGCCAGCAGTAGCAACATCACCGCCTGCCAGGGGACGAACCTCCCACGCGCCATGGTCGAAGGCCTCCTTAGTTTTCTTGGAGTGTTCTTTGAGCTTGTTTCTGATGTAGGGGTAGATTGCCTGAGGCCGGCACTCCCGACTAGGCTGTCGGCATGAACGAGCTACCACACCTCACCGAGGCCGGCGCCGCCCATATGGTCGACGTCGGCGACAAGCACAAGACCCGCCGGGTGGCCATCGCCGAAGGCTACATCGAGATGTCGTCCGAGGCCCTGAGCGCCCTCATCGCCGGCGATCTGAAGAAAGGCGACGCCCTCGGCAGCGCCCGCATTGCCGGCATCATGGCCGCCAAGCGGACCTGGGAGCTGATCCCGCTCTGCCACCCCATCGCCCTCACCCACCTGGAGCTGGAGCTGGAACCGCTGCCGGATCGCTCCGCGGTACGCTGCCGCGCCACCGCCGAGACCGTGGAACGCACCGGCGTCGAGATGGAGGCGCTCACGGCCGTCCAGGTCGCGCTGCTGACCGTCTACGACATGTGCAAGGCCATCGACAAGGGCATGCGCATCACGGACGTGACGCTCCTGCGCAAGAGCGGCGGCCGTTCCGGCGACTGGAACCGGCCCGGCTAGGCGGACTCGCCCGACGAGCTGCGCAAGGCTCGGTCGCGCAGGGCGTTGATCTTGGCCGCCAGGATGAAGTCGTTCTCGTGCAGGCCGCCGATCTTGTGGGTGTAGATCTCGACCGTGACGTAGCCCCAGCCGAAGGTGATATCCGGATGATGCCCCTCTTCTTCCGCCACGCGCCCGATCTCGTTCACGAAGGCCAGCGACTCGGCGAAGTCCTTGGTCTCGAAATTGCGGACGATGCGCTTGGCGGAGTCGGCGAGCTTCCAGCCCGGCACCTCCGACATCATCGCTTCGGCACGCTCCTTGCTCATGGGGTCGATGCCGCCCTGGCAGGGCGTGCAGGTCTTGGCGGTGAGCGACATGGTTCCTCCTGATCCTGCTCATCGGGCGGACCATCGCCCGGGTTCGGTTCTATACTCTGTGACCGCGCCTCGATCTTATCAACGTACAGCCACATGAGCCCCGAGGCTACGATATGAGCGTGAATACTGGCGGCCCCCGGGTCGGCCTGTTCGTCACCTGCCTGGTCGACCTGCTGCGGCCGAACGTCGGCTTCGCCGCCGTCAAGCTGCTGGAAGACGCCGGCTGCCGCGTGGAAGTGCCCGGCGGGCTGACCTGCTGCGGCCAGCCCGCCTACAACAGCGGCGACCTCACCGACGCCCGCGCGCTGGCCAAGCAGACCATCCAGGCACTGGAATCCTGCGACTATGTAGTACTGCCGTCCGGCTCCTGCGCCGGCATGCTGCGCCTGTATCCGGAGCTGTTCGCCGCCGAGCCGGCCTGGCAGAGCCGGGCACAGCAGCTCGCCGAGCGCAGTTACGAGCTCACCAGCTTCCTGGTCGATGTGCTGCACTGGGATGCCGTCGAGGCTGAATTTCCCGCCTCCGCCACCTACCACGATGCCTGCTCCGGCCTGCGCCAGCTCGGCGTCAAACGGCAGCCGCGCCAGCTGCTGGACAAGGTCTCCGGCCTCGAGCTGCGCGAGATGCGCGACACTGAAGTCTGCTGCGGCTTCGGCGGCACCTTCTGCGTGAAGTATCCGGATATCTCTACCCGCATGGTGGACGACAAGATTGCCAACATCGCCGAGACCGGCGCCCAGGCGGTACTGGCCGGCGAGCTCGGCTGCCTGCTCAACATCGCCGGCCGGCTGCGCCGCCAGGGCAGCCCGGTGCGTGCCTATCACGTGGCCGAGGTGCTGGCCGGCATGACCGACGACGGCATTGGCGGAGAGGAAGCATGAAGTCCACGGCGCATCTGTTCACGGAGCAGGCGCGGGCGGCTCTCGCCGACGACAGCCTGCAGGCCGCTCTGCGGCGCGCCAAGAGCGGTTTCATCGACAAGCGCGCCGCCGCCATCGCCGCCTTCCCCGATTTCGACGGCCTGCGCGAGCGCGGCCGCCGTATCAAGGACCATACGCTGGCGCATCTGGACCATTATCTGGAGCGCTTCGCCGATGCCGTCGAGGCGTGTGGCGGCCACGTCCACTGGGCCCGCGATGCCGACGAAGCCCGCCGGGCGGTGCTCGACATCTGCCAGCGGGCCCAGGCCCGCTCGGTGATCAAGGGCAAGACCATGGTCGGCGAGGAGATCGGCATCAACGGCGCGCTGGAACAGGCCGGGCTGGAGGTCGTCGAGACCGACCTCGGCGAGTACATCATCCAGCTCGCCAAGGAACCGCCCAGCCACATCATCGCGCCGGCCGTCCACAAGACCCGCGCCCAAATCTGCCAGCTGTTCGCCGAGCACCACGGCAGCACCGCCGCGCTGCGCGAGGCGCCGGAACTGGTGGCCGAAGCACGCGCCATCCTGCGCGAGAAGTTCCTCGCCGCCGATGTCGGCATCACCGGCGGCAATTTCCTGGTTGCCGAGACCGGCACCGTGGTGCTGGTCACCAACGAGGGCAACGGCGATCTCTCCCTCACTCTGCCGCGCGTGCACATCGTGCTGGCCGGCATCGAGAAGCTGGTTCCGACGCTGGACGACGCCGCCACCATGGTCCGGCTGCTGGCGCGCAGCGCGACCGGGCAGGAGATCAGCACCTACACCACCTTCGTCACCGGCCCGCGCCGCGCCAATGAACCCGAAGGTCCCGACGAGTACCACGTGGTACTGCTCGACAACGGCCGCGCACGCATGCTGGCCGACGAATTCCGCGAGATGCTGCGCTGCATCCGCTGCGGCGCCTGTCTCAACCACTGCCCGGTCTACAGCGCCATCGGCGGCCATGCCTACGGCTGGGTCTACCCGGGCCCCATGGGCTCGGTGCTGACGCCGCAGTTCATCGGGCTCGACGGCACCAAGGACCTGCCCAACGCCTGCACCCTGAACGGCCGCTGCCAGGACGTCTGCCCGGTCAAGATTCCGTTGCCCGGACTGCTGCGGCGGCTGCGCGACCTGCAGTTCGAGCGCCGCATCATCCGCGGGCCGCAGCGCTGGGCGCTGCGGCTGTGGGGCTGGGTCGCGCGCCGGCCGCGGCTCTATCACCGCCTGACGGCACTGGCCGCACGCTTCGCTCCCCGCGGCGCGGCGCGCCGGCTTCCGCTCGACCCCGGCTGGACCCGGAGCCGCGATTTCCCGCTGCCTAAGGGCAGGACCTTCAAGAGCGCCTGGCAGGAGCGGCAACGGCAGGAGAACGGCCATGGCTGACGCGAGAAAAGACATCCTGGCGGCCGTGCGTAAGGCGCTAGGCCGCAGCGGCCCGGCCAGTCCTGACCGATCGGATTACGCGGCTGCACCACCGCAGCGGCCGGTCTGGGAAGGCGACCGGGTGGAACGCTTCCTTACCCAGTTCGCCAAGGTCGCCGGCAGCCATGAGCGGCTGCAGCACATCGATGCCGTGCCGCAGGCCGCCCTGGCCTTCCTCGCCGCGCTCGGCGACCAGCGTCGCCTGCTGGTCGCGCCAGACCCTGCGCTGCAGGCGCTGAGTTGGCCGGCCGAGCTGCAACGCTCGGCCGATCCGGCCGATTCACGCCATTACCCTGTCGCCGTCATCACCGCGGCGCTGGGCGTGGCCGAAACCGGCAGCCTGGTCCTGCCGTCAGCATCGACACGGCCGCCATCGATGCAGTTGCTGCCCGATCACCTGCTGGTCGTGCTGCGCGCCGACGACGTGGTGGACTACATGGAGGACGTCTGGGCCCGAGTCGCGGCCGGCATCCTGCCCCGCACCGTCAC
>JAJUFY010000062.1 GCA_029263635.1 Ectothiorhodospiraceae bacterium
ATGGGCGTGCTGCCGCTGCAGTTCAAGCAGGGCGACAGCGCCGAGGGCCTGGGCCTGACCGGCAGGGAAACCTTCTCGATCGGCAACCTGGAAGGCCAGCCGCGGACGGTCAAGGTCACGGCGACCAGCCCGGAAGGCAAGGTCACCGAGTTCGAGGCCATCGTCCGCATCGATACGCCGAAGGAGTGGGAGTACTACCGGAACGGCGGCATCCTGCACTACGTCCTGCGCGACCTCGCGCGCAAGTCGAAGGCGGCCTGACGCCGCTTCGAAAAAGCCGGGCACTGCCCGGCTTTTTATTGGCAGATAAGCGGTCCTGCGATCAGGACCGCGACTCCCTAGACGCTGGTTTGTAACAGGTAGTGATGTTGAAGCAACAAGGATTCGACACAATCGTGATCGGCAGCGGCCCCGGGGGGGAAGGCGCTGCCATGAAACTTGCCAAAGACGGCCGCAAGGTTGCGGTGATCGAGCGCCACGACCAGGTCGGCGGCGGCTCGACGCACTGGGGTACCATCCCCTCCAAATCGTTGCGCCATACGGTGCGACGCATGATGGAGTTCAACAGCAATCCGCTGTTCCGGGCGGTTGCCGCGCCGACACGGCTGTCCTTCCCGCAGGTCCTCGGCTGGACCCAGTCGGTGATCCGCGACCAGGTGAGCCTGCGCTCCGGCTTCTACTCCCGCAACGAGGTGCCGGTGCTGCGCGGCCGGGCCCGCTTCGTCGGTCCGAATACGCTGGAGCTCGACACCGGCCGCGGTCGAGTCCGGCAGCTGCACGCCGACAATTTCGTGATCGCCACCGGCTCCCGCCCCTATCGGCCGGAAGACGTGGACTTCTCGCATCCGCGCGTGTTCGACAGCGACACCATACTCAGCCTCGACCATACGCCGCGCTCGATCATCATCTACGGTGCCGGCACCATCGGCTGCGAATAC
This sequence comes from Ectothiorhodospiraceae bacterium, assembly GCA_029263635.1. Lineage (GTDB taxonomy): Bacteria > Pseudomonadota > Gammaproteobacteria > Nitrococcales > AK92 > JAAYIK01. Next base: position 939 of record JAJUFY010000062.1, read on the forward strand.
GCGTCGATCTTCCGTGGGCTGGGCGTCAAGGTGGACCTGATCAATACCCGAGACCGTCTGCTCTCCTTCCTCGACGACGAAATCTCGGACGCGCTCAGCTATCACCTGCGCGAACTCGGCGTGCTGATCCGCCACAACGAGGAATACACCAAGGTGGAGGCGCGCGACGACGAGGTCGTGGTGCACCTGGAATCCGGCAAGCGGGTTCGGGCGGAAGCGTTGCTGTGGGCCAACGGCCGCACCGGCAACACCCAGGACATGGGGCTCGAGGACTTGGGCATCGTTCCCAACAGCCGCGGCCAGATCGCCGTCAACGAGGACTACCAGACCGCGCAGTCGCACATCTATGCGGTGGGCGACGTGATCGGCTACCCGAGCCTGGCCAGCGCCGCCTACGACCAGGGCCGCTTCGCCGCCACCCATATCACCCAGGGCAAGTGCGACGTGCGCCTTGGGCGGGATATCCCGACCGGCATCTACACCATTCCGGAGATCAGTTCGGTCGGCAAGACCGAGCGCGAGCTGACGGCCGCCAAGGTCCCGTACGAGGTCGGCCATGCCTTCTTCAAGGACCTCGCCCGCGCCCAGATTTCCGGCCAGACCACCGGCATGCTGAAGCTGCTGTTCCACACCGAAACCCTGGAACTGCTCGGCATTCACTGCTTCGGGGATCAGGCTGCCGAGATCGTCCACATCGGTCAGGCGATCATGTCGCAGCAGGGTGAGGCGAACAGCCTGCTCTACTTCATCAACACCACCTTCAACTACCCAACCATGGCCGAGGCGTCCCGGGTCGCCGCACTCAACGGCTACAACCGGGTGGCGTAAGGCCCACGCGGTCGCCGGGACCGGGCAGCCGCCTGATCGAGCACACCGCCCGGCGCGCCCCCGCCGCAGCGGGTCGCTGACCGCGACCCGCTGGCGAGCGCTTGTTCGGCACCCTGACAGGCTGGCATCGATACCCCCGTCAAAGGCCGCGGTCGCCGGCTTGCCGTTGATCCCGCCGGCAGGCATCGCCAGTTCCCGCCGGACAATGCTGCCGACGCAGAAGCCGGTGCTGGCGGACTTCCCGGGTAAACTCCAGGTTTCCGGCCGGCCTGCTACCGGGCCTTCCCCCGCAGGCGTTCGGCTTGCCGTATATTCTTTTCGGCAGCCTGCTGGTCTGGTCCGGACGGCTGTGACGGGGCTGCTCGGTGCGGGCATCCCGCCCCCGGGCGCCATTGTTGCATCGCAACACCGGGCATCGCATCATCATGTAGCCGTGCCAGTGAGCTGGGGCCACTATGACCACCCACTATCTCCGCCACTTCTTCCACCCGGCCGCGATAGCCGTCATCGGCGCCAGCGAGAGGCCTGGCTCGGTAGGCCGGCGAGTGCTGGAGAACCTGCGGCGGGCGGGGTTCGGCGGTCGGCTGTACGCGGTCAACCCGAAATACCGTACGGTCTGCGGCCAGCACAGCTACCGCAAGATCGGCGACATCGACGAGCCGGTCGATCTGGCAGTGATCGCCTGCCCCGGCCGCCTCCTGCCCGATGTCATGCGCCAGTGCGCGGTACACGGCGTGCGTGCCGCGATCGTGCTTTCCGGCGGCACGGCCGCTCTGGGCGAGTCGGCGGCCAAGCAGCAGGCGGTCTTCGCCGAGCTGCGGCGCCGTTACGGGATCCGGATCATGGGTCCCGACTGCCTGGGAGTGATTCGTCCCAGTGCCCGGCTCAATGCCACCAACAGCAGTGCCAGCGCCCTGCCCGGCAAGCTGGCGCTGGTCTCCCGCTCCGGCGCCCTGTGCACGGCCACTCTCGACTGGGCCAATGCCCGCAAGATCGGCTTTTCCACGGTGGTGTCGCTGGGCGAAGCCACGGATGTGGAATTCGGTGACGTGCTGGACTATCTCGCCACCGACGGCGAAACCCGCAGCATCCTGCTCCATGTCGAAGGCATCAGCCAGCCGCGCCGCTTCATGAGCGGGCTGCGTGCGGCCGCGCGCCTGAAACCGGTGATCGTGATGAAGGCCGGTCGGCACCGTGAGGCGGCACGGCTGGCCTCCTCCCGCAGCGGCGCCGCGGTCGGCGCCGACGACGTGTTCGATGCCGCCCTCGCCCGCGCCGGCGCTGTCCGGGTGCAATCGGTCGACCAGCTGTTTGCCGCGGCGGCGGCGCTCTCGGCCGGTCACCGGGCCATCGGCGACCGGCTCGCCATCGTCGCCAACGGCGGTGGCCCGGCAGTGGTGGCAGCCGACCGCGCGGTGGACCTGCGCCTGGATCTGGCGACCCTGAGCGAAGCCTCCCGCAACAAGCTGCAGAAGCTGCTGGGACGGCACCAGCACGTCGACAATCCGCTCGATCTGCGGCCTGGCGCCACCCCGGAAACCTATGGTCGGGCCCTGGAAATCCTGCTCGCGGACCCGGAGGTGGACGGCGTGCTGGCGATGTATGCGCCGCAACCGGCCGGCGAGCCGGCCGAGGTAGCCGCTGCCGTGCTCGACGCCGGCAAGCGCAGCAGCAAGCCCCTGCTCACCAGCTGGCTGGGCGAGACCCAGGTCCAGCAGGCCAAGGAGCGGCTGTCGGGCAGCCGGGTCCCGCACTTCGACACCCCCGAAGCCGGGGTCGAAGCGTACAGCTATCTCGCCCAGTACCGGCGCAACCAGATCCTGCTGATGCAGGTGCCGGGGGCGATGGCTTTCCGCCCCGAGCCCAGCATCGACAACGCCGCCCTCATGATCGAGGCCGCCCTCGAAGAAGGCCGCGAGACGCTGTCGGAGATGGAATCGAAGGCGGTGCTGACTGCCTTCGACATTCCTGTGGTGCGCACCCTGGAAGCGCGCACGGTGAATGATGCCCTGATGCTGGCGGAATCGGTGGGCTATCCGGTGGCGATGAAGATCAGCTCCCCGGACATCCCCTACAAGGCGGCGATCGGCGGCGTGCGCCTCGACATCGACAGCCCGCAGGCCGTCCGCGCCGCCTTCAACGACCTGACCGTGGCCGCCCAGCGCGCCCGCCCGGACGCCCGCATCGCCGGCGTCACCATCGAGCGCATGCACGGCAAGCCCCAGGGCCGCGAGCTGCTGGTCGGCATCAGCACCGACCCGGTGTTCGGGCCGGTGGTGGTGCTCGGCGCCGGCGGCCGCATGATGGAGTTGGTCCGCGACCGCGCGATCGGCCTGCCGCCGCTCAACACCATCATCGCCCGGGAGGTGATTCGCCGTTCCTATGTCGCCCCGCTCCTCAAGGAAAGCCCGGAACGTCCGGCGGCCGACGAAGAGGCGCTGGTGCGGATCCTGCTCCAGCTGTCCGAGATGATCTGCAAGCTGCCGCAGATCCGCGAGCTCGAAATCAATCCGCTGATGCTGGATGACAGTGGTGCGCTGGCGCTGGATGCGCGCTTCAAGATCGGCCCGCCGCCGACGGGCAGCGAGCGCTACCCGCACATGGCCATCTCCCCCTACCCGATGCACCTGGTCATCCGGCGACCGCTGAAGGACGGCACGGAAGTGACGATCCGGCCGATCCGGCCGGAGGATGCGGAGATGGAACAGGATTTCGTGCAGCGCCTGTCGGCGGAATCGAAGTACTTCCGCTTCATGGAAACGGTCAGCGAACTGAGCACCAGCATGCTGGTGCGCTTTACCCAGATCGACTACGACCGTGAAATGGCGCTGGTCGCCACCCGCGAGCATAACGGCGGCGAGCAGCAGATCGGCGTGGCCCGCTACGTCACCCTGCCGGATGGCGAGACCTGCGAATTCGCCATTGCCATCAGCGACGAGGTGCAGGGCCAGGGGCTCGGATCCATGCTGATGCGGCGGCTGATCGAGGTCGCCGCCGGCGAAGGGCTCAAGACCATGCAGGGCGACGTCCTCGCCAACAACACCAAGATGCTCGGCCTGATGCGCCACCTCGGCTTCAGCATTCGTCCCAGCCGCGACGACTACAACGTGCGCATCGTCAGGAAGGCATTGCAGCCGCAAGACGGCGCCTGAGCCGCATCCCCTCCGCGCACGCTCCCGCCCTGGCCGGCGCGGGAGCCGGCCGGCTCCTTAACCGCCGCCACGGCCCCGATATAACTCAATACCTCCCGAAGATCTCTGCAAAGAAGTCCTGCATATGCGCCCAGGAGCGCTCCGCCGCCCGCTCCTCGTAGGCCACGCCCTCAAGTCCGGCCAGGTCTGCATCCGGGTTGCTGAAGGCATGCACGGCATTGCCGTAGACAATCATCTGCCAGTCGGCCTTGGCCTTGCGCATGCCGTCCATGAAAGCCTCGATGTCCTGCGGCTTGACGAACGGATCGTCGGCCCCGTGCAGCACCAGGATGCGGGCGCCGATCCGCTCCAGATCGGCAGGCCGCGGCGCCGGCAGGTTGCCGTGGAAGCTGACCACGCCGTTGACCGGCGCCCCGCCATAGGCGAACTCCAGCACTGCGGTACCGCCGAAACAGAAGCCGATCGCCGCGACATTCTCGCGGTCGGCCAGCTTGTGTCCTTGCAGCGCCTTGAACGCCGCCGCCATCCGTTCGCGCATGCGCTCGCCGCGTACTTCCTTGGCCCAGGCCGCAGCCTGCTCGGCATCGGTGGTGCTGCGACCATTGCCATACATGTCCACCACCAGCGCCAGATACCCCATTTCTGCCAGCTGCTCGGCACGCATGCGGGAGTAATCGTTGATTCCCCACCATTCCGGCACCACCAGCACCGCCGGACGACGTTCCAGATTGGCGTCGTCGTAGGCGAGATAGCCCTCGAACGCCATGCCACCCTGGCGCCAGCGCAGCGTCTCGGCAACCAGTTCGGCATTCGCAACCATGCTAGTCAGGCCCAGCATCAGGCCAGCGCAGAGACGCCACATAAGTCCTCCCTTGAACATGCGGCCAATCAACCAGATGACTCGGCGACGCCGATCGGCAACCGGCGCGGGTGATGCCGAATGCATAGCACATGGCCGCAGGTGCAGCCACGGACAGCGGCTGTTCCGGGGCCGCACAGCCTGAGCCTTCGAGACATCAATGCCTTGCGTGATCTTTGTGACACAACATTGGAACTTCAATATATACTGTATGTCTATACAGATGCCGCGCATCGGCAAGACCTGCCGATGCGCTAGCCGGCAGCGGCTCCTGGCGCAGGCAGGACAGCAGGCCGGACCGCCCTCCTCAACCGACTAAAAGACGTCGCGGCATTCCCCACGCCGACGCGTCCTCACCCGCAGCATCGACCCGGGCAGCGCCTGCGACAGCCCGGCAACCGCATCCGGAGTGTGGCAATGGACGGAGCGGACTTCCGACAGCAGGAAGAGTGCGAACACAGACGGTACGTTGAGGAATACAGCATGGCGACCAGCAAGAATGCCGCGACCAGTGGTCGCGACTCCCGCAGCAGCGGCAAGGCGCAGCAACCGGAGCAAGAACGGCAGGCCGAACAGCGTGCCGCCGTGGAGAACCTGACCCTCTGGCACAGCGTCGAAAAGACCGACCCGCAGTACACCAAGCCCTTCAGCCGCGGCGGCGGCTTCCGCGGCACCGCCGTGAACGGCACCTACCTGGCCCGCAAGGCCACCGAAGCCTTCGGCCCGATGGGCATCGGCTGGGGCCTGGAGATCCTGGACGAGGCCATCATGGAGGGCGCTCCGCTGGACGGCCAGGGCAACCACGAGAAGATCCATAAGGTGCGCGTCAAGCTCTGGTACAAGCTGAACGGCGAGCGCGGCGAAGTGGTGCAGTTCGGCCAGACCACCTTCGTCGGACGCAACAAGAACGGCTTCTTTACCGATGAAGAAGCGCCGAAGAAGTCGCTCACCGACGCCATGAGCAAGTGCCTGTCATTGCTCGGCTTCTCGGCCGACATCCACCTTGGCCGGTTCGACGACAACAAGTACGTCAACGACTTGCAGCAGGAATTCGCCGAGAAGCACGAAGCCGAGCAGCGCCGGCAGGCGCCCAAGGTCAGCGACGCGCAGGCCGAGGAACTGGAGCGCCTGATCGCCGAAACCGATACCGATGGCGACAAGTTCCGCCGCTTCTTCAAGGTCAAGACCCTGAATGAGCTGCCGGTGGAGGACTATGAGCGGGCCCGGCGCATGCTCGAGAAGAAGAAGCAGGATAAGGAGAGCGCCGCATGACGGCGGCCGTCCGCCACCACGAATGGCAGGGCAGCCCCGAGTGGCGGGACTACCGCAGTCGCATGGGCAATGCCTCGGAGCTGGCGGCGCTGATGGATTGCTCGCCCTGGTTCCCGCGCACCCCCTACGAGCTGTGGCTGCTCAAGAGCGGCCGCGCCGAGCGCGAGCAGACCGCCGCCATGCGCCGCGGGCTGGCGCTCGAACCCATGGCGCGCGCCTTCATCGAGCAGCGCTTCAACGAGGTGTTCGAGCCACAGGTGGTGGCCCGCGACCGCATCAGCGCCAGCCTGGACGGGCTGTCCTTCGACGGTCACAGGGTGCTGGAGATCAAGTGTCCCGGCCAAGGCCGCGACTCGGAGCTGTGGCGCTACGTCGAGGAAAACCGGGCACCACCGGAGCACTACTGGTGGCAGCTGCAGCAGGGTCTCTACTGCGCCGGCGCCTCCGGCGCCTATTTCGTGGTTTGCCATGCCGATGGCGACCGGATCCGCGACTGCCTGACCTGCGAGGTGGCGCCCGATCCGGCGGCGCACCTGGCCTTGCGGGAGGCCTGGGAGCGCTTTTTTGCCTATCTCGACCAGGACCTGGCGCCGCCGCTCGGTGAACGGGACGTCGAAGAGCGTACCGACGCCGCCTGGCGCGATGCCGTCTCTGCCTGGCGCGAGGCGAAGATGTGGCTGGAGGAAGCCCGGCGGGCCGAAGCCGAAGCCCGTGCCGCGCTGATCCGCGCCGCCGGCGAACGCAGCGCCCAGGGAGCCGGCATCAAGCTGACCCGTTACTACAAGCGCGGCGACATCGACTGGAAACAGGCAACCGTCGATCTGGAGCTCGACGTGGAGCGCTACCGCAAGGAAGGCGGCTGGCATTACCGCATCTCTGAACAGGAGTAGACATGGCTATCAAGCGTTATGACGTGGTCGCCGTCACCGGCAGCTACACCGACCGCAACGGCATGGAAAAGCGCCGCTACATGAACTGCGGTGCCGTGTTCGAGACCGAGAAGGGGCTGAGCCTGAAGCTCGAAGCCATCCCGGTCGGCTTCGACGGCTGGTTCCAGTTGTACGAACCGCGCACCGAGCAGCAGTCGCCGGCCGTGCAGCGGCATGCTTTCCGCCAGCCGGCGACTGCCAGCCGTCAGGCGGCCGCCGCAGCGGCGCAGGAAGACTTCGAGGACGACATTCCGTTCTGAAAAACCAGCCCATGCTCGCCGGCAGCCCGCTTCGCCGCAGGCTGCCGGTGGCGGCCCCAACCTTCCACTGCCGGAACCGCCCCATTCCACCGGGCGCAGCTGGACACCGTTATATACCGATGTATATTTCGCTATGGCCTAGCTTCCCCGGAACCGGTACATGCATCGCTTCCTCCCCAAGCTCTCTGTCGCTGCCCTCGCGTTGGCGATCACGTCGGGCTCCGCCCTTGCCGGCGAGCTGATCGTCTCCGCCGCAGCCAGCTTGACCAATGCATTCCGCGACATCGCCAGGGAGTACCAGGCCCGCAATCCGGGCACCAGGCTCGCCCTGAACTTTGGCGGCTCCGGCGCATTGCTGCAGCAGATCGGCAAGGGAGCACCTGTCGATGTGTTCGCCACCGCCGATCAGGAAACCATGGACAGCGCGGCCCGGCGCGCGCTGCTCGCTGCCGGCAGCCGCCGCGACTTCGCCGCCAACCGCCTGGTGGTGATCGTGCCAGGCAATCGTGCGGCGGCGCCCAGGCAGTTGAGCGACCTGGCGCTGGCCGGCGTGCAGCGGATCGCCATCGCCACCCCGGACAGCGTCCCGGTCGGCCACTACAGCAGGCAGGCTCTGCAGGCAGCCGGGCTGTGGGATCTGGTGGCCGCCAAGGCCATCAATACCCAGCACGTCCGGCAGACGCTCGCTTACGTCGCCCGCGGCGAGGTGGACGCAGGCTTCGTCTACGCGACCGATGCCGCGATCATGCCCGACAAGGTCGCGGTCGCTTTCGAGGTCCCGCTGGACCCCGCCATCCGATATCCGATCGCCGTCGTGGCCGACAGCGCCCAGCCCGCCGAGGCCAGGCGCTTCATCGACTACGTCCTGTCGCCGGACGGCCAGGCCGTGCTGAACCGCTACGGCTTCACCAGCCCCTAAGCAGCAGGCGGACATGGAACCAGGCGTCTGGACTGCGATCGGCCTCTCGCTCAAGGTCGCCGGCTGGGCGACCTTGATCACGCTGGTGCTGGGCGTCAGCGTCGGCTTCCTGCTCGCCCGCGGCCGCTTCCCCGGGCGCGACCTGCTCGACACCCTGCTGACCCTGCCGATGGTGATGCCGCCCACGGTGCTCGGCTACTACCTGCTGGTCCTGATCGGCCGCCAGGGCTGGCTGGGCGGGTGGCTGTACGACCGTTTCGGCATCAATCTGATCTTCACCTGGCAGGGTGCCGTGATCGCCGCCGCCGTGGTCGCCTTCCCGCTGGTCTTCAAACCGGCCCGGGCAGCCTTTGAAGCCGTGGACGGACAGCTGGAGCAGGCTGCGCGGGTGCTCGGCATCTCCGAAATCGGCATTTTCTTCCGGGTCACGCTGCCGCTGGCCTGGCGCGGGATCCTGGCCGGCGTGCTGCTGGCCTTCGCCCGTGCCCTCGGCGAGTTCGGCGCCACCCTGATGGTGGCGGGCAGTATTCCGGGCAAGACGCAGACGCTGTCGATTGCCGTCTACGAAGCCGTGCAGGCCGGCCAGGATGGCCTCGCCAACACCCTGGTCCTGATCACCTCGGCCATCTGCATCGGCGTGTTGCTGCTGGCAGGCCGGCTCGCTCCGGGCCGTATTGCCCGGCACTAGGAGGCAGGCGCGTGCAGATCGATATCGACATCGACAAGACGCTGCGGGCCGGCAAGCGCTCATTC
>JAJUFY010000246.1 GCA_029263635.1 Ectothiorhodospiraceae bacterium
AACCGTTCGCGCGGCAGCGGCCGCACGGCCTGGAACTGCTCGCGCAGCTCGGCGAACTTTGCCCGGGCTTCGGCAAGGTCGATCGCCTGGTCGGCCGCCAGGGCCTCGGCAGCGGCGCACAGCGCCTCGGCCTCGGCGATACGGGCCTGCCGCTCCTGATCGGCCTCGCCGCGGGCTTCGTCGCGGCGGGCAAAGATCACGTCGCAGGCGCTGCGGAATTCCCGCCAGAGCCGGCGGTCGACGTTGGGCTGGGCATAGCCGACGGCTTTCCATTCCGCCTGCAGCGCCTTGGCCTCCTCGGCCGCCGCCCGCGGGTCCTCGGCCGTGGTCAGCGCCTGCGCTCGCCTGATCAGCTCTTCCTTGCGGGCGCGGTTGGCCTGCTGCTTGTTGCGGATATGGCCGGTGATGGTCTCCATCAGCGGCTCGAAGCGGGCTTCCAGCGGCCGGCTCTCGCGGCGGTCGACCGGCATGGCCGCCTGCCATTCGCTGCGCGCCTGCGCCCGGATCGCTTCCAGGGCCTGCAGCTCCAGCTTCGCCCAGTCGGCCTCGGCGGCGAAGCGCTCGAGCTGGGCGAGGATTTCCCGGCGCCGCTGCAGGTTGGCTTCGCGCCGCTGGGCCTGTTCGTCGAAATAGCCGCGGCAGCGGTCGAAGGCCTTCTCGCCGGCGGCGTGAAAGCGTTCCCAGAGCTGTTTGCCTTCCGGCGAGGCGGAGCCGCCGGTGGCCTTCCATTCCTCCTGCAGCCGGTGGATGCGGGCCGCCAGTTCCGGCGGCGGCAGATCGGCGTCGACCAGCGCCTCCATCTGTTCGCACAGCTCGACCTGCTTCGGCAGGGTGGCGAAGCGGCGCCAGTCCTGCAGCTCGCGGATACGGCCGGCGGCGCGCCGCAGCCGGCGGTCCAGCCGCTCGCGCTCGCGGCCCGGCAGCTGCTCGGCAAGCTTCTGCGCCTTGCCCAGCAGCCGCTGCGACTCCTTCAGCTGGCCGGCGCCGAGGCTGGCCTCCAGCGCCGACAGCAGCTCCCGCAGCTCGGCCTGGCGGCGCTGCTGCCGTTCGGCCAGCTGCTCCTGGCGGCGGCGGGCATCGGTCAGCGCCGAGGCAGCGCCCGCGAGCAGCGCCGGTGCTGGCAGTTCGCTGTGCCAGCCGATGGTTTCAATCAGGCCTTGCAGGCGCCGGATCGCCGCATCGTCAGCGGTCTTTTCCAGGGCGGCGATCGCCTCCTCCAGCGCCTGCCGGTGCTCCAGGTAACGGGCCGCGGCGGCGAGATAGGCATCGAGTAGGGCGATATTCTGCTGCTGTTGCTCGGCAGCCGCTTCCCGCACTTCGGCGACGGCGGCATGCAGCTCATCGAGGCGGGCCGGATCGGGCTCGGCGTTGTCCCGCAGCGCCGCCACCAGGGCATCCAGCGTCGGCGCCTCGGCAACCGGCTCGACCGGCGGGACGGCAACCGGCGCCGGAGGCGCCACCAGTTGCCGGCAGCGCGCCAGGGCCGCCTCGTAGCGCTGCTGCAGCTCGGCCGGCGCCGGGACGGTAACGGCCTGCCAGCGATTCTCAAGCCGCTGGCGCTCGGCCGCCGCCCCCTCGTGCCAGCCGCCATCGGCCAGCTGTTCCAGCCCTTCGCACACCGCCCGCCGTTCGGCATTGGCCTTTTCGGCGGCGGCCTGTTCCTGCTGCAGGCGCTCCAGCGCATCGCGGACGATGCGGGCGACCTTGCGGTCGCGCTCGCGCGTCTGGCGCAGCACCCGTTCCAGCGCCGCCGGCTCCGTCAGCCGCTGGGCCGCCGCCTGGCGGAGCTTGGGCACGGCCTCATGTACGGCGATTTCCTCCAGCACGGCGCTGGACTGCAGCCGCTCGATGGCGGCGAGCCGCAGCTCCGGCTCCCGGCCGCGGCGGGCCACGTAGCCGAGCACCACGCTGTCGGTGCACTGCGCCAGTTCCTCCAGCCGCATCTGCAAATCCGCCGTTTCGGTGCCGCCGGCGAGCAGCTGCCGGTACCGGGCGCCGGCCACTTCGCGCACGCCGGCATCGCCGTCCTCGCTGAGGCGACGGCGCAGCAGGGCCAGGTCGGACACCCGCTTGACCGCCGCCTTGCGCACCTCCGCCGCCGGATCCTGCACCGCCAGATCGCACAACACGGCGTGTTCGTCCGGATTGTCCCAGGACAGCTTGATCAGCGCCTGCCGGCGGACCTCAGGATTGGGGTGCTGCCATTTGGGTCGAAAAAAACGCGTCAGGACCATCGCGTCCATGCCTTCTTAGACGTGATCGTAAGACTCACGAGTGTACATACCTTGCAGAGGCGTACCAGGGGGCCTGAATGGATTTGGTTTCGGGGCGTTCGGCCTTTGCGAATTGCCGTTGCGGAACAGCATGGTTTCTCTCCTCTCTCACGCATGGAAGAGAGAGGAAAACAATTCGCGGCCGGGGGCCGCTCCTACGGGAGCCAATACCGGCTGTAGGAGCGGCCCCCGGCCGCGAAGGCACCCTGGCCCCTCTCCCGGAACCGGGGAAGAGAAGAAAGGCATCGCGGCGGGGACGCCGCTCCTACGAGCGGCACGCATGCTGAGCGGAAGGATGCTAGGCCTGCCAGGCGCGTTTTACCTGCGCAGCGTCACCACCAGCGGCAGATGGTCGGAGAACAGCCGGCGATCCCAGGCATAGACTTCGTCCACTTCGAAATGCCGGCTAACGAACAGGTGGTCAAGGGCACGCATCGGCTTCCATGCCGGAAAGGTCGGCCGCGACAGAGACTTGGCAAGATGGCCTTCCTGGATCAGGTCCAGCTCGGCGTCGTCGGAGATGTTGAAATCGCCGCCGAGCAGCGTCGGGCCGCCGTTTTCGGCAAGGATGCGGGCGATGTTGTGGATCTGCGGGGTGCGCAGCGTCCGCTCCAGGCTCAGGTGGGTGACGTGCAGGTGCACGCGGGTATCGCCAAGCAGGGCCTCCGCCTCGCTCAGGAACCGCGGCTCGCCGTGGCCTGGCAGCGCATGGTTGGCGCAGTAACGCAGCGGCAGGCGGCTGACGATGCCGTTGCCCTGGTTCACCCGCCGGCCGACGATGCGGGTCGGGAAGAACAGCTGCTCTCCAAGCCCGCTGTGCCTGGCCAACAGATCGACCTGGTTCACCCAGCGGGTGCGACGCGATCCGCCCTCCACTTCGCAGAGCAGGGCGATATCGATTCCCTCCTCCCGCAGAAAGTCGCCGGCCACCTTGATCAGTTCCGAGTCATGCGGCAACCGGTAACGATGCGCCGTCACCAGGTAATGCCAGTAGCCGCGGGTGGTGCCGATGCCGCTCTGCAGATTGCAGACCGCGATCCGTAGCGTTGCCATGGCGGAAAGGTGGGGATGCAGCAGGGAGATGGCGAGACTCGGGAAGGCCTCTCCTGGCCGTCATTGCGAGCGGTAAGCGAAGCAATCTCGGGATGGTGGAGCGCTTCCGCCGCCCCTCTCCCGCTTGCGGGAGAGGGGTCGGGGTGAGAGTGCTCTTGCCGGCCAGGGGGGGCTCCTGCAGCGAACGCGGTATGGCACTGGCAGGAACGCATGGTGGCCGCGAATCTTCCAAGGATCGCGACGGGGACGTCGCTCCTACATCAAGAGCCTCCCTCTGTGCCCTCGCCACCGCTTTGATCAGCCCTCCGCAGGAACTGGTTGACGGTGTCGATGGCCTCGGGGCTGACGGCGTTGCCGACAGCAGCCTGCAGCTGCAGGTAGTTCAGCAGATACCCGTAGCGGGCGGCAGCGAGATCGCGCTCGGCGGCGAAGCGCTCGCGCTGGATGTCGAGCAGGTCCAGCGTGGTGCGCAGCCCCAGCTCGACGCCGCGCTGGGTCGACTGC
>JAJUFY010000251.1 GCA_029263635.1 Ectothiorhodospiraceae bacterium
GATCATGCGCGAAGTCAGGGTGGACACCGGCGGATCCAACGTCCAGTTCGCCGTCAACCCCGAGAACGGGCGGCTGGTGGTGATCGAGATGAACCCGCGCGTCTCGCGCTCCTCGGCGCTGGCCTCCAAGGCCACCGGGTTCCCGATCGCCAAGGTGGCGGCCAAGCTCGCGGTCGGCTACACCCTGGACGAGCTCAAGAACGAGATCACCGGCGGCGCGACACCGGCCTCCTTCGAGCCGGCCATCGACTACGTGGTCACCAAGGTGCCGCGCTTCACCTTCGAGAAGTTCCCGCGCGCCCAGGCCACCCTCACCACGCAGATGAAATCGGTGGGCGAGGTGATGGCGATCGGCCGCACCTTCCAGGAATCGTTCCAGAAGGCGCTGCGGGGCCTGGAGATGGGGCTGGACGGCCTCGACGAGTGCACCGACCTGGCCCGGCCGGATGCGGCCGAAACGCTGCGGCAGGCGCTGCGGACCCCGACTCCGGAGCGGGTGCTGCGGGTCGCCGACGCTTTCCGCGCCGGACTGACGCGCGACGAGGTCTACGAGCTGACAGCGATAGATCCCTGGTTCCTGGCGCAGATCGAGGAGCTGGTGGCGATCGAGCGCGAGCTGCGCGAGGGCAGGCTGGACCCGCGCACGCGCGACGGCATGCGGCGGCTCAAGCGCAAGGGCTTCTCCGACCGCCGGCTGGCCAAGCTGCTCGGCATGAAGGAACAGGACCTGCGCGCGCTCCGCCATGAGCTGGGCGTCCGGCCGGTGTACAAGCGGGTGGATACCTGCGCGGCCGAATTCGCGACCACCACCGCCTACATGTACTCCACCTATGAAGAGGAGTGCGAGGCGAATCCGACCGCCCGTGACAAGATCATGGTGCTCGGCGGCGGCCCCAACCGCATCGGCCAGGGCATCGAGTTCGACTACTGCTGCGTGCATGCCGCGCTCGCCATGCGCGAGGACGGCTACGAGACCATCATGGTCAACTGCAACCCGGAGACGGTCTCCACCGACTACGACACCTCCGACCGGCTCTACTTCGAGCCGCTGACCCTGGAGGACGTGCTGGAGATCATCCATATCGAGCAGCCGAAGGGCGTGATCGTGCAGTACGGCGGCCAGACCCCGCTCAAGCTGGCCCGCGACCTGGAAGCCGCCGGCGCGCCGATCATCGGCACCACGCCGGACTCGATCGACGTCGCCGAGGACCGCGAGCGCTTCCAGAGCCTGATCAACCGGCTCGGGCTCACCCAGCCGCCGAACCGTACCGCGCGCACCGTCGACGAGGCGCTGGCGCAGGCGGCGCAGATCGGCTACCCGTTGGTGGTGCGGCCGTCCTACGTGCTGGGCGGGCGGGCCATGGAGATCGTCTACAACGAGGAGGACCTGCTGCGCTACATGCATGAGGCGGTGCAGGTCTCCAACGACTCGCCGGTGCTGCTCGACCGCTTCCTCGACGACGCCGTCGAGGTTGATGTCGACGCCGTCTGCGACGGCCAGGACGTGCTGATCGGCGGCATCATGGAGCATATCGAGCAGGCCGGCGTGCACTCCGGCGACTCGGCCTGCTCGCTGCCGCCGTACACGCTGTCCGCAGCGATCCAGGATCAGATCCGCGAGCAGACCGCGCAGATGGCCAAGGCGCTGGGCGTGGTCGGGCTGATGAACGTGCAGTTCGCCATCAAGGGTCACGAAGTCTACGTGCTGGAGGTCAATCCCCGGGCTTCGCGCACGGTGCCGTTCGTGTCCAAGGCCACCGGCCTGCCGCTCGCCAAGATCGCCGCCCGCTGCATGGTCGGCCAGGCCCTGGCCAAGCAGGGCGTGACCCGCGAGGTCATTCCGTCCTACTACTCGGTGAAGGAAGCGGTCTTCCCCTTCATCAAGTTCCCCGGCGTCGACCCCATCCTCGGTCCGGAGATGAAATCCACCGGCGAGGTGATGGGGGTCGGCCGCAGCTTCGGCGAGGCCTACGCCAAGTCGCAGCTCGGCGCCGGCGTGACCCTGCCGCGCAGCGGCTGCGCCTTCCTGAGCGTGCGCGACGCCGACAAGGGGCCGCTGATCGAGATCGCCCGGTCCCTGATCGCCCATGGCTTCTCCATCGTCGCGACCCGGGGTACTGCCGCCGCGCTGGAGGAGGCCGGCGTGCCCTGCCGGGTGATCAACAAGGTGATGGAAGGGCGGCCGCATATCGTCGACGCTATCAAGAACGACGAGATCGACCTCATCGTCAATACGACCGAAGGCAAGCAGGCGATCGCCGACACGTTCTCGATCCGGCGCGAGGCGCTCAACCACAAGGTAAGCTATACGACAACCATTGCCGGAGCGCGGGCCACCTGCCTGGCGCTGGATTATCTGGACGACCAGGGCGTAAGCCGCCTGCAGGATCTGCACAGGGAGATTGCGATATGACCAAGGTTCCGCTCACCGTCCGGGGTGCGGAGAAGCTGAGGGAGGAGCTCGCACGGCTGAAGTCCGTCGAGCGGCCCCGCATCATCCAGGCGATTGCGGAAGCGCGTGCCCATGGCGATCTCAAGGAGAACGCCGAATACCACGCGGCGCGCGAGCAGCAGAGCTTCATCGAGGGCCGGATCGCCGAGATCGAGAGCAAGCTCTCGAACGCCCAGGTGATCGATGTCACCACCATCGACGCCGGCGGCAAGGTAGTGTTCGGCGCTACGGTGGACGTGGTCGACGAGGAAACCGGCGAAGAGGCTACCTATCAGATCGTCGGCGACGATGAAGCCGACATCAAGCAAGGGCTGATCTCGGTCAGCTCGCCGATCGCCCGCGCCCTGATCGGCAAGCAGGAGGGCGATATCGCCACGGTGCAGACGCCGGGCGGCATCCGCGAGCTTGAAGTCGTGGCGATCCGCTACGTCTAGCGCGGCTCGCCAGCCGTCGCAGCGGGAAGCTCAAGGCAGGGCGATGCGGCGCTTCTTTTCGGGATTGGGGCGATAGAGCAGGGCGATATTGCCGACCTGCTGGACCAGCGCCGCGCCGGCCTGCTCGGCGATCTGCGCCGCCAACGCCTGGCGCTGGCGGCGGTCGTCGGCAACCAGCTTGACCTTGATCAGTTCGTGATGCTCGAGGGCGAGCTTGATCTCCTCGCTCACGGCCGGCGTCAGGCCGCTGCTGCCCATCAGGACCACGGGTTTGAGTCCGTGCCCGAGCCGGCGCAGGTGGCGTTTCTGGTCTTCGCTGAGAGCGCTCATCGCTGTTCGTCGCTGCTGTGGAAAGGCGGCGGAGTGTAGCATGGCGGATGCGTCGGTCCGAGTACCGGCGAGCGGTTTTTCAGGAATCAGACGGAGGCACGGTGTGGATGCATTGAACAGCGTCAAGCTGGAGCTGGGGCTGGCCGTCCTGCTGTGCATCACCGTGGCTCTGGTGCTGGCCGTGCTGCCGCTCGCCCGCTGGCTGGAGTTCGTGCTGCTGGTGGCATTCACCATGGCGGCGGCCGGCTGGGTGATGCTGCGGACGCGCCGGGTGCTGCAGCGCCTGGCCGTGGCTCGCGAGGCTGGAGGCGGGGATGGCGCGCAGCAAGAGTAGTGCCCGCTGGCTGCGGGAGCACTTCGACGATCCCTACGTCAAGCGCGCCCAGCAGAAAGGCTACCGCGCCCGGGCGGCGTTCAAGCTCGAGGAACTGAACGCCCGCGACAAGCTGATCCGGCCGGGGATGTGCATCGTCGATCTCGGCGCGGCGCCGGGCAGCTGGTCGCAATTGGCCGCTGAGCTCATGGGCGGCCGCGGCCGGATCGTCGCGCTGGA
>JAJUFY010000226.1 GCA_029263635.1 Ectothiorhodospiraceae bacterium
CGGAGTATGCGCCGCTGCAACTGCAGGAGGCCAGGGAGAAACTCCAGCAAGGGCGCCAGGCGCTGTACGACGAGAACTTCACAGTTGCGGGCTGGCTGGCCGAGGAGGCGCAGGTAAGCGCCGAGCTGGCAATGGCCGAGGCGCAGTCGGCGCGTGCCGAGCAGCTGGCAGAGGAAAACCGGCGCAGTATCGAGGTGCTGCGTGAGGAACTGCAGCGGAAGGAGGGTACGCAATGATGCGCTCCAGTCTCTTAATCGTGCCCCTGCTGTTGCTGGGCGCGTGCACGACCATGCAGACGACCAGCGACGATCTCGAGCGGGCCAGGCAGGTGGTCAACGAAGCGGAGAATACGCCCGCGGTTGCCCGCCACGCGCCGCTGGCACTGCGCGACGCGCAGCAATCGCTGCGCCAGGCCGAACAGCTGGCTCGCCAGGGCGCCGATCAGCAGGCCGTCAACCACCATGCCTATCTGGCCGAGCGGCGCGCCCACATCGCCCAGGCGCAGGCCCGCCGCGAGGTGCTGGCGCGTTCCACCGAAGATATGGAGCGGCAACGGGCGGAAGCGGTGCTGCAAGACAGGGAGCGCGCTATTGCGGAAGCCCGCCAGGAGGCGGAACAGGCGCAGGCGGAGGCGGAACGGCTGCGGCAGGAAGCGGAGCAGTCGCAGCAGGCCCTGAAGGATGCCCAGAGCCAGCTGGCCGATCTCCAGCCACAGCAGACCGAGCGCGGCATTGTACTGACGCTGGGCGAGGTGCTGTTCCCGTTCGACAGCGCCGATCTGCAGGCCGGGGATCGGCGCTCGCTGGACCGTCTGGCGCAGTTCCTCCAGGCGCACCCCGAGCAGAACATTCTGATCGAGGGCCACACCGACAGCGTCGGCGACGCCGCATACAACGCGCAGCTGTCGGAGCAGCGGGCCAACGCGGTGTATCAGGCGCTGACCCAGCGCGGTGTTGATCCTGCGCGGATACGGATGGTCGGGCTGGGCGAGGACTTCCCGGTCGCCGACAACGGCACCCGCGAGGGCCGGGCCGAGAACCGCCGCGTTGAAGTGATCATCGCGCAGGGCACCATGCCGCAGAGCCGGCAGGAGCAACAGGCCCGACAGGGGAGCGAGGAGCTGCAGCCGCCGCCGCGCGGCTGAAGCGAGCATGCCATGGTGGTCAAGCCGGGCGCTGCCCGGCTTTTGTTCCGGCAGCAGACTTGGAAGCTGGTGTGCCTTGCCAGCGCTGGCCGGTGCTACAGGGTCGGCGTGCCGCTGCCGGCGCCGCCGACGTAGTCCTTCTCCTGCCGGCTCTGGCAGTCGATGCAGCGGGTGGCCGTCGGCACCGCCCGCAGTCGCTCGAGCTGGATGTCGGTGCCGCACTCGGCGCAGATGCCGTAGGTGCCGTTGCGCATGCGCGCCAGCGCCGACTCCACGGCGTACAGCTCCTGCACCTGGTGGTCGATCTGGCGGATGTTGAGATCGATGATCAGGTCGGCTACCGACTCTTCGCCCGGGTCGTGCACGCGCCCGGCCAGGTCCTGGAACTGGGAGTCCTCGCTCTCGATCAGTGCTTGGTGGATATCCTGGCGCAGCTCCCGGTGGCGCTCGCGCAGCAGCGCCTCGAACTCGCGGATCTGCTCTGCCGATAAATGCTTCGCCATCGGCTCGGTCTCCCTGTCGCTGAAATCCCGCGCCACGGACAGGCGCTCTGCACGGCTGGCATACCGGGGAGGAGTAGAATGGATGCGAATGTGCGTCATCCGTCGTGGAGATGGTGACGCATACGTCCGAATCAAAGAACGGCCCTGGTGGCCGTGGGACCAGAGAGATGGCCGAGAAACCCGTTCCGCGCGATCCGCGGCCACTGCGGCCGGACCCTTCCGAGTGCTGTGGCAGCGGCTGCAACCCCTGCATCCTGGAGGTCTACGAGGACGAGCTGGCCGCCTGGGAGGAGCGCCAGCGGCGTCGCCAGGCAGCGCAGCTTGAGGCCGAGGGAGCGCGACAGGATCGATGAAGCGTGGCCCGATTTCTGGCAGGATGCCGCCTTCGCCTGGCACACAAGCACGACCATGAGCAACGCCAAGATCCTCCAGACCATCGCCACCGAACTCGGCATCCGGCCCCAGCAGGTCGCAGCGGCGGTCGCCCTGCTTGACGAGGGTGCCACCGTTCCCTTCATCGCCCGTTACCGCAAGGAGGCCACCGGCAGCCTCGACGATACCCAGCTGCGGCAGCTGGAAGAGCGGCTCGGCTACCTGCGCGAGCTGGAGGAGCGGCGCGAGGCGATACTCAAGCTCATCGACGAGCAGGGCAAGCTGACGCCGGAGCTCGAGCGCGACATCCGCGCCGCCGACACCAAGCAGCGGCTGGAAGACCTCTACCTGCCCTACAAGCAGAAGCGCCGCACCAAGGGCCAGATCGCTAAGGAAGCCGGGCTCGAGCCGTTGGCCCGGACCCTGCTCGCCGACCCGACCCAGGACCCGCGCGCGCTGGCGGCGGAGTATGTGGACCCGGCCAAGGGAGTGCCTGATGCCGCCGCCGCGCTGGAGGGCGCCCGGGCGATTCTGGCCGAGGAGTTCAGCGAGGATCCGGATCTCACCGGCCGGCTGCGCGACTACCTCTGGCAGCACGGCCTGCTGTACTCCGAGGTGGTCGAAGAGCAGCGCGAGGCCGGCGCCAAGTTCTCGGACTATTTCGAGCACGCCGAGCCGATCAAGGCGATCCCCTCGCACCGGGCGCTGGCGCTGTTCCGCGGCCGCAAGGAAAAGGTACTGCGGCTGCGGCTCGATCTGCCCGCGGAGCTGACCGCCGACAGCAATCCCTGCATCGGCATGATCGCCGCCCGGTTCGGCATCCAGAACCAGGGCCGGGCCGCCGATGCCTGGCTGTGGGATCTGTGCCGCTACACCTGGCAGGTGAAGCTGCTGACCCGGCTGGAGACGGACCTGTTCCTGCAGTTGCGCGAGGCGGCCGAGGACGAGGCCATCAAGGTCTTCGCCCGCAATCTGCACGACCTGCTGCTGGCCGCGCCGGCCGGGCAGAAGGTGGTGATGGGCATCGACCCGGGCATTCGTACCGGCTGCAAGGTGGCGGTGGTGGACGCCACCGGCAAGCTGCTCAACACCGGCACCATCTATCCGCACGAACCGCGCAAGGACTGGGACGGCTCCATCCACGTGCTGGCCGGCGCCTGCAAGCACTACGGCGTGGAACTGATCGCCATCGGCAACGGCACCGCCTCGCGGGAGACGGAAAAGCTGGTTGCCGACATGCTGGCCCGCCACCCCGACATCAAGGCGCAGAAGGTGGTGGTGTCGGAGGCCGGCGCTTCGGTGTACTCGGCTTCGGAGCTGGCAGCCAAGGAATTCCCCGATCTCGACGTGTCGCTGCGCGGCGCGGTGTCCATCGCCCGCCGCCTGCAGGATCCGCTGGCGGAGCTGGTCAAGATCGATCCCAAGTCCATTGGCGTGGGCCAGTACCAGCACGACGTCTCCCAGACCCAGCTGGCCCGTGCGCTGGATGCGGTGGTCGAGGACTGCGTCAACGCGGTCGGCGTGGATCTCAACACCGCCTCGGTGGCGCTGCTGTCGCGCGTGTCCGGCCTGTCGCCGAGCCTGGCGGAGAAGGTGGTTGCCTACCGCGACCAGCACGGCGCCTTCCCGAACCGGAAGGCGTTGCTGCAGGTGCCGCGTTTCGGCGAGAAGACTTTCGAGCAGGCGGCCGGCTTCCTGCGCATCCGTGGCGGCGATCAGCCGCTGGACGCGTCGGCCGTGCACCCGGAGGCCTATCCGCTGGTGGAGCGGCTGCTGGCGAAGCTCCAGCGCCCCATCGAGCAGGTGATCGGCGACAGCGCCCTGCTCAAGCAGGTGCGGCCACAGGAGTTCGTGGACGAGCGCTTCGGCCTGCCGACCGTCACCGACATCCTCAAGGAGCTGGAAAAGCCCGGCCGCGACCCGCGCCCGGCCTTCAAGACCGCTACCTTCCGCGAGGGCGTGGAAACGCTGGAGGATCTGCGCGAGGGCATGCAGCTGGAGGGGGTAGTCACCAACGTCACCAACTTCGGCGCCTTCGTCGACGTTGGCGTGCACCAGGACGGGCTGGTGCACATCTCGGCGCTGGCCGATCGCTTCGTCAAGGACCCGCGCGAAGTCGTCAAGCCGGGCGACATCGTCAAGGTCCGCGTGCTGGAGGTGGACCTCAAGCGCCGGCGCATCGCGCTCAGCATGAAGAGCGGCGGCTCCGACCAGCCGCCGCGCCCGGGAGGTCCGCGCCCCGAGCCGC
>JAJUFY010000327.1 GCA_029263635.1 Ectothiorhodospiraceae bacterium
AAGGCCGCGCGCAGGCCTTCCGCCCGGGACCCGTCCAGGACCAGGTCGATGCGCGATATGAAGCCGGACCGGCCCAGCAGCTCCTGTGCCGTGGCGATGTCGACCACCACCAGCTCCGCCAGTGCCGGCTCGCTGCCGGCCAGCCGGCCGGCGACGCTGAGCGCGAACTCGCGCCCGCCGCTGCGCAGCTGAAACGCATCGCCCAGCTCCATGTCCAGCGCACGCAGCAGCTCGTCCGGCAGCAGGGCAGTGTTCGGCTCTGCCATCAGCCGGCCCACGTCGCCGCTGCCGGCAGCCAAGGTGCTGCTACGGATGTCGCCTTCCGCAAAGGCATCGACACCAAGTACGGTGACATGCCGACCAAGTGCCGGCAGCAAGGCCCGGCCCTCGATCACCGGCGCCGCCCGCCGCACGCCGCGCTCCACCCGCAGCCAACGGTAGATATCGCTCGGCACCCCTTCCGGGCCGCCGACCAGCTGGTGGGTGGCGGCGCCCGACAGCACTTCGTTCGCCGTTTCGAATGCGCGCAGCGCGCTCTGGTTGGCCAGGTCCACCGCGACCACCACGGCCACGCCGAGCGCGATCGCCAGCACCGCCAGCAGCCACTGGCCGCGGTAACGGGTCAGCTGCCGCCAGCCGGCGCGGAAGATCAACGGCGTCACGCTGTCCCTTCCACCAGCCGCCCGCCGCGGATATGCAGCACCCGGTCGGCCAGCCCCATCACCTCGCGAGCGTGGGTGGCCATGATCAGGGTCATGCCGCGGCGGCGGCAGAGGGTATCGAGCAGGTCCAGCACCCGCTGTGCCGTATCGAGATCGAGACTGCCGGTCGGCTCGTCGGCCAGTACCAGGGCCGGCCGATGAATCAGCGCCCGCGCCACCGCCACCCGCTGCTGCTCGCCGCCCGACAGCTCGTCGGGAAAGGCGTTGCCGAAACCGCTCAGCCCCACTTCGGCCAGCTGTGCCTCGGCGGCGGCTGCGGCGGCGCTCCGGCGTTCGCCGCGCAACTCCAGCGGCAGCCGCAGGTTCTCCGCCACGGTCAGGGTTGGGATCAGATTGTAGGCCTGGAACACCACACCCACCGCCCGGCGCCGCCACAGGCTGCGCTCGTGCTCTGACATGGCGAACAGATCGCGGCCGTCGACCAGCACCGTGCCCCGGCTCGGGGTATCCAGCCCGCCGATCAGATTCAGCAGCGTCGACTTGCCGGACCCGCTGCGTCCCAGCAGCACCACGAACTCGCCGCGGCGGATCCGGGCGGAAACATCGTCGAGCACGCGGCTGGTGCGGCCGCGACTCTGGTACGCCTTGCTCAATCCGCGCAGCACCAGCTGCGGGTGCCGGTCTGCCTCAGCCGTCGATGGCTCGCGCTGGCCCTTGCTCCAAGTCAACCGCGCTCTCCCTGGATGCGATACAATTTATAATATCTGAAACTGTCTTGGCGCACCGCCTGTATGCGCCCCCTGCATTGTGGATAGATCGCCTCATGAACCAACGCCTGCAGCATTTCCCGATCGCCTTCTTCTCCACCATCATGGGCCTGTCCGGCCTGGCGATGGCGCTCAACCAGGGGCATCGGCTCCTGGGCCTGCCGGCTGCCGCCGGGGCCATCGTCACTGCGGTCGCCGGCGGTGTCTTCGTGGTCCTCGCCGCCGTCTACCTGGCCAAACTGCTGCGTCATCCGGCAGCCGTGGCGGCAGACCTCACCCACCCGGTGCGCATGAGCTTCGGCGCCACAGTATCGATAAGCCTGGTCCTGCTTTCCATTCTGACACTGGCCAGCCTGCCGCGACTGTCGTTCGGCCTCTGGGCGATCGGCACCGCGCTGCACCTGACGGCCACCCTGTACGTGCTCACTGCCTGGGTCTACCAGCCCCGCTTCGAGATCAATCACATCAACCCGGCCTGGTTCATCCCGGTGGTCGGCAATTTCCTGGTGCCGATCGCCGGCGTGCACCATGCCGGCGAGGAGCTGAGCTGGTTCTTCTTCGCGATCGGCCTGCTGTTCTGGCTGGTGCTGTTCACCATCATCATGTACCGGATGATGTTCCACCACCCGCTGCCCGAGCGGCTGCTGCCGACCCTGTTCATCCTCATCGCCCCGCCGGCGGTGGGCTTCCTGGCTTACCTGAACCTGACCGGCAGCCTCGATGCCTTCGCCCGGGTGCTCTACTACGGCGCGCTGTTCCTGACCCTGTGGCTGCTGCTGCAGGCGCCGCGCTTCCTGCGGCTGCCGTTCTACCTCTCCTGGTGGGCCTATTCCTTCCCGCTGGCGGCGATGACTGTCGCCACCCTGCTGATGGCCGAGCGCACCGGCGCCGTCTGGCTGAACGGCCTGAGCTATGTGCTGCTGGCGCTGCTGGTTCTGGTGGTGGCCGGACTGTGCGTGCGCACCGTCGTGGCGATCTGGCGCGGCGAGATCTGTGTGCCGGAGTAGCAGGCGATGCGGGAGTCAGCCGGCCGCGAAAGTGGCGGCAGGCAGGTGAAGGGATGAGGCTTGCTCCGGCCGGGAGCGAACCCCGGCGCTCGGCCCGATAGCCGAAGACAGGGCGCCGCGGAGCGGCGGCGCCCTTGTCGCCCCTAGGCCGACTGTGCGGAACGTCCGTGATCGACGAACACGCGCGTGTTCAACGGCCGCAGATAGCTGACGGCGCCGCGCGTCAGCCGCAGCTGGCGGTAGCGAGCCTTGTCCAGCTCG
>JAJUFY010000010.1 GCA_029263635.1 Ectothiorhodospiraceae bacterium
CCGGTCGAGCTCGATCAGCCACAGCTCCCCGCCCCGCCGCTCGCTCAGCCGCGGCGCCGGATCGGCCGGGCCGGTGTGCAGGCCGTCGTAGTCGAAGCTCAGTTCGGAACGTTCCCGGCCTGCGCCCAAGAGATGCAGGCAGACCGCCGGCGCGACGTCGCTGCGCTCGATCCGCTTGAGCTGCGCCGGCAGCGGCAGAGGCCGGGGCAGCGGCAGCGCCTGCAGCCGCTGGCTGGCCTCCTCGGCAGCCGCCGGCGACAGCACCGGCGCGGCGGCCAGTGCCGCCGCCAACCGGTCCGGCAGCTCGGTGCGAATCGGTCCGGCCACGGCGGCCTCGGAGTCGACGTACCACAACGGCAGGGTGGGCAGCACCTCGGCTGGCGGATCGAGCCGCAGCCGCAGCTGCTGGCCGCCGTCGGCTTCGGTATGCCATTCGAAGTGCCCGAGCCGGGGCGGCCCTGCCGACAGCGGCGGGCTGTCCTTGGCTTGCCAGTGGCAGCGGCCGGTGGCGAGCAGGGCCGGCAACAGCTGGTCCCAGGCCGGCTGCTCGCCGAGATAGGGCGATTCCTGCAGCCATTCCAGCTCGCGCAGCAGCCGCAGGTCGACCGGCCGCACGAAGCGGGCCACACCGTACGGGTTGCCGCGATAGGTCGATGCGGCTCCATAGCCGCCGTCCTTGAGCAGGCGGACCCGCGTCGGGGTGACGACGACCTGGGCGACGCCGGTGCGATCGCGACGGGTATCGAGCAGGTAGAGCAGCCGGTCCCTCACCTCCGGCGGATAGGCATCGGCATCGGCGAGGGCGGCCTCCACACTGTTCAGCCAGCGCTGGGCGTGCTCGTCCACGGCGCCGGCACGGGCGTTTCCTTGCCGGCCGGCAACGGCCAGCAGCGCCGCTGCGACATGCTTGCAGTTGAAGCCCACCGGGCAGTCGCAGGCGCCGTCGACCTGCAGCCGCTGCCGGCGGTCGCGGCTTAGGAAGATATCGCAGGCATAGACCATGCCGCGGCTGCCCTGCACCGTCGCGGCGATGAAATCCTGCTCGACATCGACCCGCAGCACCCGGCCCTGCTGGTAGTAGTGGCGGCCGCGGGAAAGGTGAGCGGCAGGAATGGCGGCGGCGAGGTCGCGAGCCTTGAGGTCCATGGCGGTCGTAACGGCAAAACCAGTGATTTTACCCGAGACCGATCACCTGCGGTGCAGGCGGATCAAAGGGCCCGTTCCTGCCGCCGCGCCGGCCTATCGGACCAGGCGGCAGGCAGCGGTCAGCAGCCGGGGGCTGCCGAAGATCCGTACCGCTGTCCTGGCGCGGGTCACGGCCGTGTAGAGCAACGCCCGGTTGACGATGGGGGATTCGCGCTCGGGCAGCAGCAACAGGATCCGCCCGAACTCGCTGCCCTGGGTCTTGTGCACCGTCATGGCGTACACCGTTTCGTGCTCCGGCAACCGGCCCGGGGCAAAAGCCCGCGGCTCCTGCGAACCGGGAAACCAGACCCGCAGCGTGCCGGCGGCATCGGGCAGGCAGACGCCGACGTCGCCGTTGTAGAGCCCCAGCGCGTAGTCGTTGCGGGTGACCATGACCGGCCGGCCGGGATACCAGTCGCCGCCGGCGATCGCGCCGGCACGCCGCAGGCTGCGCTCGATCAGCGCATTGACCGCGCCGACCCCGGCCGCGCCCTCGCGGTGGGCGCAGAGGACGCGGAAGTCGTCCAGCCGCGCCAGCGCTTCGGCCGGCGCGGCCTGCCGGTAGCTGTCGAACCAGGCTCGGATCTCGCGCTGCATGCCGGCATCCAGCCATTGCCCGTCGCCGCCCGGGTGCCAGCCGGCATCGGCGGCGGCCGGATCGTCGAGTATGGCGAGCGCCTGGGCAGCATCGCCGCGTTTGACGGCCTCGGCGAGGCGGACGATGTTGCCGGTATTGCGGTGGGTGACCTGCAGCTCGACCACGGTGTCGGCCAGCACCGCTGCCGCCGGCTCTGCTGCAGGGACCGCCATGCCGGTCGCCGCCGACAGCCACTGCGCGCATTCCGCGCTGAAGCGGTTGGCGCCCTGGCCGGCCAGCTCATCCAATACCGAGCCGGCCTCGACGGCGGCGAGCTGGTGGGGATCGCCGAGCAGAATGAGCCGGGCATGAGGCGGCAGCGCGTCCACCAGCTTGCACATCAGCGCCAGGTCCACCATGGACGCCTCGTCCAGCACCAGGCAGTCGACCGGCAACGGGTGCTCGGCGTTGTGCCGGAAAGCGGGGCTGTGCCGGCGCACGCCCAGCAGCCGATGGATGGTGCTGGCGGCTTCCGGCACGCCGTCCAGCTCCTCGGCCGGCAGTGTCATGCGCGCCTTGGCGCTGCGGATGGCCTCCGACAGCCGCGCCGCCGCCTTGCCGGTGGGCGCCGCCAGGGCGATGCGCACGGCCGGGCCGTCGAGCTGCCGCAGCGCGGTGAGAATCTTCACCACGGTGGTGGTCTTGCCGGTGCCGGCGCCGCCGGTGATGATGCTCAGCCGCCGTTGCAGCGCCAGCGCCGCCGCCAGCCGCTGCCAGTCGATCTCCTCCCCGGGCGGTTCGAACACCCGGTCGAGCTGCGCCCGCACCGCTTCCGGTGCCGCACCGGTCGCCTCGGCACGGGCTCGCAGCGCCGCCAGCAGCCGCTGCTGGTAGTTCCAGTAGCGGCGCAGATAGAGCCGGCCGTCCTCGGTCAGTACCAGCGGCCGCTCCTCCCCATCGGGTCCGGACACCACCGGACTGCCACGCAGCGCTGCCAGCCAGTCCTCCAGCGCCGGCGCCTCCATCGGCGGCGCCTCGGCCTCCGCCGACCCCAACGCCACAGAGCGGCCGGCGACCTCCGCCAGGGGCAAGCAGACCTCGCCCTGCTCCAGCCGGTAGCTCGCCAGCGCCGCCGCCAGCCGCAGCTGATCGGCTGCGAAGCCGGTCCGGCCGTCCAGCTCGGCGATCAGTTCGGCAAACCGGCGGTGGAACACGCCCCTGCCGCTGGGGAAGCAGCTCTTGAGCCAGTCACGCATGAGCCTTCTCCCCGGCGTAATAGTCATCCAGCGCCGCGATCAGCGCCACGGGAGGCCTGGCGGCGTATACGCCGGCGCCCGGCTGCTGCGGATGCATGCCGCGCAGGAACAGGTAGAAGGCCCCGCCCAGGTGCTGCTCATAGCTGTAGCCCGGCAGCCGGGCGGCCAGATGCCGGTGCAGGGCGAGCGTGTAGATCAGCAGCTGGAGGTCGTAGGCCTCCTCGGCCATCACCGTAGCGAGCTTGTCCGGCGCGTAGTCGGCGTAGTCATCGCCGAGGTGGTTGGACTTGAAGTCGGCCAGGTAGTAGCGGCCCTGGTGCCGGAACACCAGGTCGATGGCGCCGGTCATCAGGCCGGCCGGCGGCGCGCCGTCGAGCAGCCGCAGCGCCCGCTCCCAGCCATCGCCGGCCACGCCGCGCTGCCGCAGGTAGCCGGCCAGGGCGCCGGACCGACCGGCCAGCGGAAAATGGAAGTTCAGCTCCGGCAGCCGCGCCGGGCGAGGAATGGCGGCCAAGCACAGGCCATCCGCAGCGAGGGGTGTGGCGACGATCCGCTCGATCGCATCCAGCAGCACATTCGTCCAGCGCTCGGCCTGGATCCGGTAGCGCGCCGCCAGGCGGGCGATCTCCGCCGCCAGCGCCGCGCGGTCAATGGCGGCGAAATCCACCGATTCCAGCAGCGCGTGCAGGAAGGACCCGGCCAGCCGGCCGCGGGTGAAGGCGAAGAAATCGTCGCCGGCTTCGACGGCGACCGGCACCGCACGGTCGTCGTCGGCCCGCAGCTCCCGCTCCGGCCGCCCCTGGCTGAGCGCGCTGTAGCTGGCAATCGCCCAGTTGCGAACGATCCGCCCGCTGAAGGGCCGGGGCGCGAGCGCGGGGGTCTCCGTCGGCGGCGCGTAGCGGCATGCCGGCCGCGGCAGCCGCAGCGCGCCGAAGCGGCCCGGCCGGGCGGCGGCATAGGCTTCCAGGGCCGCGGCCATGGCATCCGAATCGGCATAGGCCGACTCCTCCAGCCGCAGCAGCCGGGCCAGCGCCGACTTCGCCGAATCGGCCCGCTTGCCGCGCCCGCCGATGGCGCCGAAGGCGACGTAGCACTGGTACTGGGCGCGGGTGAGCGCCACGTACAGCAGCCGCATTTCCTCCTGCGCCGCCTCCAGCCCGGCCTGCCGCTGATGGCGCCTGTAGTGGTCCTGGTAGTCCGGCAGGTCCTTGTTGCCGAGCTCGATGGCAGCCTTGCCGTCCTCGGTGTGGAAGACGAATGGCGCCGACGGCGCCTTGCCGCTGCTCCACAGGAACGGGCAGAACACGATCGGGTACTGCAACCCCTTGCTCTTGTGGACGGTGACGATCTTGACCAGCTTCTCGTCGCTCTCCAGCCGCAGCTCGCGCGCCTCGCCCACCCGCAGCTGCGGATCGCGCTGGCGGGCCAGCCATTTGACCAGCCCGGCCATGCCCAGCGCCTCGCGGCTGCTGACCTCCTGCAGCACCTCGATCAGATGCAGCACGTTGGTCAGCCGCCGCTCGCCGCCGTCGCTGCGCACCAGCGTCTCGGCCACGCTCGGGCCGCCCGCCGCGTCGTGCAGCCAGTGCTGCAGCATGGCCGCCACCCCCTGCTCGCGCCAGCGTGCCTGATAGTCCAGGAAGCGGTGATACCAGCGCTCCCACTCCGGCCCGCCCTCGCGCACGGCGAGCACGGTGGCGGCATCCTGCCCCAGGAGGGGGCAGGCCAGCGCGGTCGGCAGCGCATTGCGGTCGCCGGGATCGGCAATTGCCCGCAGCAGCCGTTCGAGCTCGTGGGCCTCGTCGCTGTCGAACAGGCTGTCCTGGGCGTACTCGACGCTGCGCACGCCGCAGGCCGCGAGCGCCTCGCGCATCAGCCGGCCTTCCTTGTGGCTGCGCACCAGCACGGCGATATCGGCGGGCTCCACCGGGCGCGTCTCGAGGCACAGGCGGCCGGCCTGGCCCAGGTTCAGCAGATGGGCGATCTGATAGGCCGTGTGCCGGGCGATGAACTGCCGGGCCGGGCCGGCTCTCATCGGCGCCCCCGGCACGGCCATCAGCTGGAAAGGCGCCTGCGGCTCGCCGTCGAGCCGCACATGGTGCTCGGCGATGCGGCCGGCGGCTTCCACCGGCAGGAAGGGAATGGCGTCATGGCCGAACGTCGGTACCTCGCCGTCCTCGAACAGGCCGTTGACGGCCTTCACCAGCCCGGCCACCGAGCGGTGGTTGCGGCCCAGCGTGTAGGCGCGGCCGGGATCGACCTGACGGCGGGCGCCGATATAGGTGTAGATGTCGCCGCCGCGGAAGCCGTAGATGGCCTGCTTGGGGTCGCCGATCATGAACAGCGTGCCGCCGCGCGGGCGGTAGATGGTCTCGAAGATCCGGTACTGAACGGGATCGGTGTCCTGGAACTCGTCGATCAGCGCGATCGGGTAGCGGGCGTGCAGCCGCGCCCCGAGCTCGGGGTTGCGCGCGAGCGCCTGGGCGACATCGTTCAGCAGATCGTCGAAGCTCTGCAGCTGGCGCTGCTGCTTGAGCCGGCGCAGGCAATCGGCGGTAGCGCGGAAAAACGCCTGCTTCCAGACCTGCAGCCGCACTGCCAGGGCCGAACGGCAGCGCTCGGCGGCAAGCAGGAACTCCTCGCAGGCCTGGAAGAAGCCGTGCTCGTCCGGCGGCGGCGTCTGGCCCTTCTTGACCTTGTTGATCTGCGAGAGGCGGAAGTAGGCGAGCGCGCTCAGGTCATGGGTGGTGAACGCGAATTCCTCTGCCGCGAAAAACAGGTGCGCCGGCGCGAACAGGCTCTCCGGCCGGGTATGCAGCACGGCGTTGGCGGCATAGGCGCCGCGAGCCTCCAGCATCCGCTCGCGCAGCGCCTCGTGGCAGCCCTGCCAGCGCTCGCGCAGCGCCCGGTAGGCGGTGTTAAGCTCGGCCAGCGGTGCCGCCTCGGCGTCGCCCGGCAGCACCGGGTACCACTGCGACTCGGGCTTGCCGAGCACCAGCCGGGCCTGGTCGGCAAGCCTGGCCGGGGTGATCTCGGCGCTGGCCAGATAGGCGGCAAACTCGGGGTCCAGCTCGGCGACCTGCCGGCGCCAGACATCTTCCACGGCATCGCGGATCAGGCCGCGGTCGTCCTGGGTCAGCTCCAGCTCGAACAGGCTGCCGGCGTCGAAGGTGTTCTCCTGCAGCACCCGCTGGCAGAAGCCGTGGATGGTGAAGATCGCGGCCTCGTCGAAGCGGCGCAGCTGGGTGGTGAGATAGCGCGCCAGCTCGGTGCGGGCCTCCTCGCCCTGGTGGCTTTCCAGTAGTCCGGCCAGGAAGGCGTCGTGCTCGCCGCAGCTGCCCTGCTCCAGCGCGGCGATGGCCTCGCGCAGCCGGCTGCGGATGCGCTCGCGCAGCTCCTGGGTGGCGGCTTCGGTGAAAGTCACCACCAGCACGTTGGGAATGGCCAGCTCTGCCGTGCTGTCGCGGAACGCCAGCAGGGCGCGCAGGAACAGCGCGGTGATGTTGTAGGTCTTGCCGGTGCCGGCGCTGGCCTCGATCAGGTTGATGCCGTCGAGCGCCACCGTGCCCGGATCCAGTTCCCGCGGCGGCATGGCGTGGCCAGGGTGGTTCATGCGCTCACCTCCTCGGCCGCCTCAGCGCCGCTGTAGTGCAGCACCCAGCTGAACACCCGCTCGGCCAGGGCGCAGAAGGTCTCGTCCAGCGGATCGCGGCCGCGGAAGGCGAACTGCAGCACCGGGTCGTCCGACTCGGGCAGGCGCTCCGCCGCCCAGACCGCCTCCCGCGCCAGCTCCAGCGCTTCTTCCGCGGACTTGCCCGCCGCGATCTGCCGGGCGTAGTGGCAGGCGGTTTCGGGGAACAGCGGCAGCGGCGCGTGCAGCCCCTGCCAGTACAGGCCGACCAGCTCGGCCAGATGCTCACGCGCCTCCTCGGCCGGCAGCGGCCGCAGCCGGTGGGTCGTCTTCTTGTCCAGCCAGAAGCTCTCGCCGGCCTGCTCGGGGCTGCGGCAGAGCTGCAGGGCCAGGTGCGAGATCCACAGATCCAGCCAGTCGCGGCCCTTGATCTCGGCATAGCGGTAGTCGACCCGGCCGACGCTGGTGATGCCGTCCAGCAGCCCGCTCAGCCGGAAGCGTTGCCCATCGGCTTCCAGCGTCAGGTCGAGGTGCAGGGGGGAAGCGGGGCTGGCATCCAGCGCCCGGATCCGCTCGGCGAAGCCTTCGCACTCGGCCGCCAGCCGGTCGTAGAGGAAGCGCCCCATCTGCCCCGGCGGCACCGCGCCACGGGCCTGGTGGATGGCGAGCCGGGCGGCCAGCGACTCGCCGGCCTGATGCTCGGCGAGCAGGCGGGAACGCAGGATGGCCGCCTCGCGGTGATCGAGCTCGAACAGCTCGCGGTCCTGCAGCTCCTCGGCCTCGTGCAGCCGCACCCCCAGCCGCTCGGCGAGCAGGAACCGGGCCGGATGGCGGAAGAAACGGATCAGCTGCTCCAGTGTCAGCTGCCGCCAGCCCTCCGCGGGCGGCGGCAGCGGCTGGTCGAAGAAAGCCGCAGGCGCTTCGGCCTGCCCCTGCACCAGGGTGCGGGCGACGGCGCAGTGGCGCTCGGAATGGCTGTGCAGCCGCGCATCCAGGCCGAAGTAGCGCGGACTGAACGGTTGCAGCGGATGGCGGCGGACCCAGTGGTCGAGCAGCCGCTCGCGCCGCGTCTCGGCATCCGCCTCGTCGATACCAGCCACCTCGAAGTTGTCGATCAGGTAATCCAGCAGTTCGCTCAGGATCACTGACGGCTGGCTTTCGCTGTTGTCGCGGGTGCTGTAGCCGACGTAGCTCAGATACAGCGCCTCGCGCGCCGACAGCAGCGCCTCCAGGAACAGGTAGCGGTCTTCGTCGCGGTGCACCCGATCGCCCCTGCGCGGATGCCGGGCGACCAGATCGAAATCAGCGGCCGGACGGCGGCGCGGGTAATCGGCGTCGTTGAGGCCCAGCAGGCCGATGAAGCGGAACGGCAGCGCCCGCATCGGCACCATGCCGGCGAAAGTCACGCAGCCGACCAGGAAGCTGCCGCCGCGGCCACGCTGGCTGAGCGCGCCGGCGAGCTGCTGGCGGAACACGGCGGCAGGCACCGGCTCGTCGAAGCCGGCCGCTTCGGCCTGCTGCTGCAGATCCGCCAGCGCGGCCTGGATCAGATGGGCGTCGTCGGCTTCGCGGTCCAGGTCGATGAAACGCCCCAGCGCGCTGCCGATCCGCTCGCACCACACCGGCAGCGGGTGCTCGGCACGCAGCAGCTGCGCCAGCTCGAGCAGGGCCTCGTAGAAGGCCAGCAGCTTGCCGGCGGTCTCGGCGTCGCTGCCTTCGATATCGTCGTAGGGCAGCTCGCCGGCGAACAGGCTGCGCTCGCCGAGCGGCAGCGCGTAGCCCAGCAGCAGGCGCCTGAAGCCGGCCTCCCAGGTGCCATCCGGGGTCGGCGGCAGCCCGTGGCGGGCGCGGTCGGCGCGGTCCAGGCCCCAACGGATGCCGGTCTCGCGCAGCCAGTGCTCGATCAGCGGCAGCTCGTCGGCGCTGATGCCGAAGCGGGCGCGCACCGGCGGGCTCTGCAGCAGATCGAACATTACCGGCGCCGTGAAGCGGCCGCGCTCGCACTCGAGCAGGGCCAGGAAGCCGCGCACGACATCGCTCTCGGCCTTGAGCGTGCGGTCGGCGATGGTGTACGGGATGCGCCGGGCTTCGTCCTCGGGAGCACCGAATACGGCATGGATGTAGGGCGCGTAGGTCTCGATGTCCGGCGTCATCACCAGCACGTCGCGCGGGGCGAGCGTGGGGTCGGCGGCGAAGCGGGCCAGCAGCTCGTCGTAGAGCGCCTGCACTTCCCGCATCGGGCTGTGACAGGCATGCACGGTGAGCGAACCGTCGTCGGCGGCGAGCTGCGGCCGCTCGTCGGCGGTCCGCGCGGTGAGGGTGAGGATATCGCGCTGCAGCAGGCCCAGGCAGTGCGACGCGGCGGGCTCGATGAAGTGCGCCTCGTCGTCGCTGGCCACGCCGTCCAGCAGCTCGCTCCAGTGCAGCGCGAAGGCGTCGCGCCCCAGCTTGCCGAGCGAGGCCAGCAGCGGGTTGCCTTCCTCCAGAGCCTCCACCGGCGCCGGCCGGCCCTGCTTGCGCCAGTAGTTCTCGAAGCGGTCGCGGGTCTTGGCGGTGACGATGTCGGCCCAGTACTCCCGGCAGGGATTGAGCCAGAAAAAGTGCACCTCGCGCTGCTCGGCAACCCGGCGCAGCAGTCCCAGATAGGCCGGCGGCAGGCTGGAGACGCCGAACACGCAGAGCCGCTCCGGCAGCGCCTCCAGCACCGGCGCCGGATCGCCCAGTTCCATGAACTCCTGCCATAGCCGCGCCCGATGCGGCTCGTCGGTCTGCACCAGTCGCCGCCACAGCGCCGCCTGCCAGGCCTCCTCCGGGCCCAGGCCTAGGCTCTCGCCCGCCTCCCAGGCCAGCAGCCAATCGGGGCGGTAGACCAGGTACTGGTCATAGACATCGGTGATGCGCTGGGCGAGCTGGTGACGGCGCTGGGCCGGCAGCTCGCCGGCGAGGTAGCGCGCCAGCGGCGCGAACACCGGATCGTCCAGGCAGTCGGGCAGCAGGGCCATCACCCGCCAGAGCAGCACCTCGCGGGCAAAGGCGGAATCGGTGGTGGGCAGCTCCGGGCGCAGCTGCCGGTACAGCCGCCAGCCGAATTCGGCCGGCAGCAGGTACTCGACGTTGGCGCTGATTCCGCGCCGCTGCGCCAGCTCCTGGGTGAGCCACTGCGCCATGCCCTGGTTCTGCACCAGCACCAGCTCCGGCACCAGCGGGTCGGCCGGCGCTGGCAGCGAGGCGAGCTCGGCGGCAAGCCGCTCCTGGCGGTTGCTGTAGTAGAGATAGAGCATGATGCCCCGGCCGTTATTCTTGCTGTGTCGGCACCGGCCGCCGCGCGGCGGCAGCCGGGTTACGAAGCTCAGAGCATACTACCGAACGCGGCCGGGCTGGTTCGGATCATGCGCGGTCACCGCAATGCTCCCCCTGCCCGCGCGGGGCCGGGATGAGCGAGAGCCCCATTCCCGGCAACGGCAATGCCTGTTCGCGGCCAGGGGCCGCTCCTACAGGGCGGGCGGCTTAGGCCCGCCCGGCACCGTAATCGTTGGCCGAATGGAAGTATTCGCTGGTGCGCGCCAGTTCCTCGACCAGGCGCTGCAGTTCCTTGAGGCGCATCTCGGCGGTCGCAAGCGGCGCGCAGTCCTGGCATGCCGGATCGGCGCAGGGCTGGCGGGTATAGAGCCAGTACTGGATGGCGCCGGCCAGCAGGCCGTCGGCGATGTCCCACAGGTCGGCACTGGTGTCGGCATCGGCCAGCTGGTTGCCCAGCTCGACGGCCTGTGCCGCGGCCTGATCGTATGGAGGCAGATCGTCGTTCATGAGCGCGAAGTGATCACGGATGCGAGGGTTGGACGATTCTAGCAGAGGTGGGGGCGAATCCTAGGAGTGGACGGCATCGCCCACGAACGGATTGTACGCCCGCTCCTGGCCGAAGCTGGACATCGGCCCGTGGCCGGGGATGAACAGGACATCGTCGCAGAGCGGGAACAGCTTGTCGCGGATGGCGCGGATCAGGCTGTCGAAGTCGCAGCGCGGAAATTCTGTGCGGCCGATGGAGCCCTGGAACAGCACGTCGCCGACCACCGCCAGCCGCGCCTGCGGCGCGAAGAACACCACGTGCCCGGGCGTGTGGCCGGGGCAGTGCAGCACCTCGAGCTGCAGCTGACCGACCGTCACCACATCGCCGTCTTCCAGCCAGCGGTTCGGCGTGAACGGCTGCGCCGGCGGAAAGCCGAAACGGTTGCCCTGCTCGGCGAGCATCTCGATCCAGAACTGGTCGTCGCGGTGCGGCCCCTCGATGGGCACCCCCAGCCGCCCGGCCAGTTCGGCGACGCCGCCGGCGTGATCGATGTGGCCATGGGTGACCAGGATCTTCTCGATGGTGACACCGGCCTGCTCGGCGGCGGCGAGGATACGGTCGAGCTCGCCGCCCGGATCGACCACGGCGGCCCGGCGGGTCTGCTGGCAGATCAGCAGCGAGCAGTTCTGCTGGAACGGCGTGACGGGGATGGTGATGACCTGCATGGCGCGCCTCCCGGTACGGAAACGAAACGGCCGCCACGATAGCCGCTTTGCCGGCCAGCGGCCAGCCCGGCTGCTATGCTGTGCGACCGCTGCCACAGGAATGCTGCATGAAGATCTGGATCGACGCCGACGCCTGCCCGAAACCGGTCAAGGACATCGTCTTCCGCGCCGCCGAGCGGCTGGGCATCGAGACCGTCCTGGTCGCCAACCAGTTCCTGCGGGTGCCGCCCTCGCGCCACATCCGGGCGGTGCAGGTGAGCGGCGGCTTCGACGTTGCCGACGACTACATCGCCGAGCAAGCCGAGGCGGGCGACCTGGCGATCACGGCCGACATTCCACTGGCGGCGACGCTGGTCGAGAAGGACGTGCACGTGCTGAGCCCGCGCGGCCAGCCTTACACCCGCTCCAACGTGCGTCAGCAGCTGGCGATGCGGGATTTCATGGACACCATGCGCGGCAGCGGCGTGCCCATGCAGGGCGGCCCGCCGGCCTACAGCGAGCGCGACAAGCAGGCCTTCGCCAACGCCCTGGACCGGCTGCTGCATGCCCGCCGCTGACACTTACCCCTGAGGGAAATCCACCTCGATCCAGATCGCCCGGGCCTTGCCGCACAGGCGGCCATCGGCGCCGAACACCGCCGTGCCGGAGTAGATCTTGCGGCCGTCCTTGCCCAGCGGCCAGCCGATCACCACGCAGCGCTCCCCGAACCGGACCGGCGCGGTCAGTTCCACCTCGAAGCGGCCGAGCAGGACGGCCTTGCCGGGCGGCCGCCGTTCCCCCGCGAAGGCGCCGGGGCAGTCCAGGGCCGCCCAGACGTATTCCGGCTGCACCACGCCGTCGGCAGCCGCCAGCGATGCGTCCGGGACCCAGGGCGCGGCGACCACGCCGGCTCCGGTCTCGCCCGGAAAGATGCGCAGGCCGTCACCGGCCTCCCGGTCGGGGCCGCAGACGAAACAGGTCGGGAAGGTCCGCTCGGTAAAGCCAACATACCGCTGCACGGCGGCCTCGGCCTGCTCGAAGCTCGGCGCTGCCGGCACGTCCAGCTCGAAGTCCGTCGGCACCGCTTCCGCCACCAGCTGCTCGCCGTCCCGCAGCAGAAGCTTGTCGTTCTCGCGCGCGAGCCGCAGCGGCCGCTCCAGCGGCGGCGGGCTGCGCAGCGTGACCTGGGCCGGACCGTCGATGTAGCGGCCCAGCAGACCGGCGCTGTAGCCGCCGTTGCCGGTGGTGGGCGGGCCGCAGTAGCGGCGGGCGATGGTGAGAGTGTCAGGAATCACGATCAACATCCTCGTGAGGGGCGGGCAAGACGGTACACAGCGGTGCATGTTCCCTCGGATCAATGCGCCAGGATCTGCCCCAGGAACTGACGCGCGCGCTCGGTCTGCGGCGCCTCGAAGAAGGCGGCGGTCGCGGTGTCTTCAACGATGCGCCCGCCGTCCATGAACACGATGCGGTCGGCCACCTCGCGGGCGAACCCCATCTCGTGGGTGACACAGAGCATGGTCATGCCGGAACCGGCCAGCTCGACCATGACATCCAGCACCTCCTTGATCATCTCCGGATCCAGCGCCGAGGTCGGCTCGTCGAACAGCATGATCTCGGGCTGCATGCACAGTGCCCGGGCGATCGCCACCCGCTGCTGCTGGCCGCCGGAGAGCTGGCCCGGATAGCTGTGGGCCTTGTCGGGGATGCGCACCCGGGCGAGATAGTCCATGGCGAGCTGCTCGGCCTCGGCCCGCGGCAGCTTGCGCACCGCCATCGGCGCCAGCGTGCAGTTCTCCAGCACGGTGAGGTGCGGGAACAGGTTGAACTGCTGGAACACCATGCCGACCTGGCGACGGATCCGATCCACCGCGCGGCGGTCGTCGGTGAGCTCGATGCCGTTGACCACGATGCGGCCGCGCTGGTGCGGCTCCAGGCCGTTCAGGCAGCGGATCAGGGTCGACTTGCCGGAGCCGGACGGACCGCAGATCACGATGCGCTCGCCGCGGCCGACGCTGAGGTTGATGTCCTGCAGCACGTGCAGCTGCCCGAACCATTTGTCGACATGCTCGAATACGGCCGCTGGCTCCGTCATTACGCCATCTCCTGTTGCCGGTCTGCCGTCGTGTCGAGCCGGCGCTCCAGCCGCCGGCTGATGCGCGACATCCCGTAGCAGATCACCCAGAACACCGCCGCCGCGAACAGATAGCCTTCCCGCGTGAAGCCCAGCCAGTCGGGGCTGGTCACCGCGGCCTGGACGATGCCGAGCAGGTCGAACAGGCCGATGATCAGCACCAGGCTGGTGTCCTTGAACAGCGCGATGAACACGTTGACGATGCCGGGGATCACCATGGTCAGCGCCTGCGGCAGCACGACCAGCCGCATCTGCTGCCAGTACGACAGCCCCAGGGCCCGCGCCGCCTCCACCTGCCCGGCCGGCACGCCCTGCAGGCCGCCACGGATCACCTCCGCCATGTAGGCACCGGCGAACATCGCCACCCCGATCAGGGCCCGCAACAGCTTGTCCAGGCTCACTCCCGCCGGCATGAACAGCGGCAGCATCACCGACGCCATGAACAGCACGGTGATCAGCGGCACGCCGCGCCAGAGCTCGATGAACACCGTGCACACCGCCCTCACCACCGGCAGCTCCGAGCGCCGCCCCAGCGCCAGCAGGATGCCGAGCGGCAGGGCGGCCGCCATGCCGCTGCCGGCGATGACCAGGGTCAGGAACAGCCCGCCCCAGCGCGCGGTCGGCACCACCGGCAGCCCCAGGCCGCCGTAGAACAGCCAGCCGGCGACGAACGGATAGGCCAGCAGCGCCAGCACCCAGCCGCGCCGGAACTGCCGCAGCCGCGGCACCAGCAGCGGCAGTGCCAGCACCAGCAGCAGGCCGATGCCGAGGTTCACCCGCCAGCGCTCGCCGGCCGGGTAGAAGCCGTACAGGAACTGCGGCAGGTGCTCGCGCACGAACACCCAGCAGGCCCCGCCGCTGCGGCAGTCGGCGCGGCTGGTACCGACGAAATCGGCAGCAAGCCAGGCCCACTGCAGCAGCGGCGGCACCACCAGCCACAGCAGCCACAGGCCGAGCAGGGTCAGCAGGGTGTTGAGCGGGCTCGAAAACAGATTGGCGCGCAGCCAGGCGAGCGGTGTGGACTGGCGTGGCATAGCCATTTCAGCGCTCCACCAGCGCCACGCGGCGGTTGTAGAGGTTCATGGCGGCGGCGATGGCGAGGCTGATGGTCAGGTACACCGCCATGGTCACGCCGATCACCTCCACCGCCTGGCCGGTCTGATTGAGCACGGTGCCGGCGAACACCGAAACCAGATCCGGATAGGCGATGGCCGCCGCCAGCGAGGAGTTCTTGGTGAGATTCAGGTACTGGTTGGTGAGCGGCGGCACGATCACCCGCATGGCCTGCGGCAGGATCACCTTGCGCAGGGTCAGCGCCGGCGGCAGGCCGAGCGAGTAGGCGGCCTCCCGCTGCCCCCGCCCGACCGACTGGATGCCGGCTCGCACGATCTCGGCGATGAAGGCGGCAGTGTAGGTCGCCAGCGCCACCAGCAGCGCCACGAACTCCGGTGTGAGCGTCAGACCGCCGCGGAAATTGAAACGCTGGAATTCCGGCAGCTCCCAGCCGAGCGGCAGCCCGGTGATAAGCAGCACCAGCGCCGCCGGCCCCAGCAGCAGGGCAAGCATCCACGGCCAGCGGCGCAGACCTGGAGCGCGCCGGCGCAGCAAGCCTCGCAGCAGCAGGCAGCCGATGAGCCCGGCGGCCAGCGCCGCCAGCAGCCAGCCGAACCCCGGTTCCAGCAGCGGCCGGGGTACGACCAGCCCGCGATTGCTGAGGAACGCCAGCCCGAACAGCTCGATCGCCTCGCGCGGCTGCGGCAGCGGCCGCAGCACGGCGAAATACCAGAAGAAGATCTGCAGCAGCAGCGGCACGTTGCGGATGGTCTCGATGTAAACCGCCGCCCACTGCCGGATCAGCCAGTTCGACGACAGCCGCGCCACCCCGATCACGAAACCCAGCAGGGTGGCGAACACGATGCCCAGCGCCGACAGCAGCAGGGTGTTGAGCAGCCCCACCAAAAAGGCACGGCCATAGCTGGAGCTGGCGTCGTAGGCGATCAGGCTGACATCGATGCCGAAGCCGGCCCGCTCGTTCCAGAAGCCGAAGCCTGAGGCGATGCCCTGGCGGGCGAGGTTGGCGAGGGCGTTGTCGAACAAATAGGCAATGCCGCCCAGCACGGCGGCAAGCAGCAGCGCCTGCAGCAGCCAGGCGCGCAGCTGCGGCCGCCGCCAGAATGGCGGGCGGTGGTAGGTCAGCGGCCGTGGCATGGGGAATTCATACCTCGATACCTGCCTGTGGGAGCGGCGCTCCCGCTGTAAAAGACACCCTCGTCCCCGCTCCTTCTAGCCAAACAGCGATCGCGGCGAGGACGCCGCCCCCACAAGAAAGCCTTGCGGCATGCCGGGAGCCTAGCGGAACGGCGGCGCGTACATCAGCCCGCCGTCGGTGTACAGGGCGTTGAGGCCGCGTTCGATGCCCAGCGGCGCGCGGCCGAGGTTGCGCTCGAACAGCTCGCCGTAGTTGCCGACCTGGCGGATGGCCTCGAAGGCCCAGTCCCGGCCGAGCCCCATGCCCTGGCCGCTGTTGCCGTCGGCGCCGAGCAGGCGCCGCACTTCCGGATTGCCGGAGGCCTTGCGCTGCTGCTCGACGTTCTGCGAAGTCACGCCCAGCTCCTCGGCGCCGATCAGCGCGAACAGCGTCCAGCGGACGATGTCGAGCCACTGGTGGTCGCCCTGCCGCACCAGCGGCCCCAGCGGCTCCTTGGAAATCAGCTCGGGCAGGATGATATGCGCGTCCGGCTCCTTGAGCTTGATCCGCTGCGCGTAAAGGCTAGCGCGGTCGGTGGTGTAGACGTCGCAGCGGCCGGCATCGTAGGCCGCCGTCGCCTCGTCGCTCTTCTCGAAGACCACCGGCCGGAACTGCATGCCCTGGCTGCGGAACCAGTCGGCCATGTTGAGCTCGGTGGTGGTGCCGGCATTGGCGCAGACGCTGGCGCCGTCCAGCTCCCGCGCGCTCTTGATGCCGAGGTCCTTGCGCACCATGAACCCCTGGCCGTCGTAGAAGATCACGCCGGCGAAATCGAAGCCGAGCTCGGTATCGCGCGAGATGGTCCAGGTGGTGTTGCGCGAGAGCAGGTCCACCTCGCCGGACTGCAGCGCGGTGAAGCGC
>JAJUFY010000293.1 GCA_029263635.1 Ectothiorhodospiraceae bacterium
CCGGCTCGGCGGCAGCCTCTTTCGCGTTAGATAATACCTGTCGTTATTTGCCGACGCTCGGCGGTTTCCCACTTGTTTACGGCTAGGCGCTTCCCCAGTTCGGTTAAGGTCCAATAACAGGATCTTAGGAGGTTGAGAGATGAAAACCCGGATACTGCGCTGGCTGACGATGCCGATGACGCTGTTGGCCCTGTCGGCGGCGCTGGCGGCCTGCAACACCATCGAAGGTGCAGGGGAAGACGTGTCGGCGGCCGGCGATGCCGTCAGCAATACCGCTGAGCGGGCCAAGCGATAGCCATTAAGCCCGGCTCCGGGCGGTCGCTCCGGAGCCGGCATGGCCCGGCGGCGACCCAACGCTCCCCGACTTGCGATCTTAGGGATATAGCCGCCGGCGCATAACCATAGAGAAAGCGCTTCCTTCAGCGCCATGCGGGCGGTTGCTAGCATCGACGGCATTGCAACAGCCGAGGTGTGCCCGAGATGCAGAACGCCTCCCAGCCATCATCCGACCCGACAGGCATGGGTATCAGCGAAGCCGAGCTGGCCGAGCTCAACGCCCAGCTGGCCGGCCAGCCGGCCGAGCAGCGGGTCGCCTGGGCGCTCGACCGTTATCCCAGCGGCATAGCACTGTCTTCCAGTTTCGGTGCGCAGGCGGCGGTATCGCTGCATATGGTGACCGCCCAGCGACCCGAGATTCCGGTGATCCTGATCGACACCGGCTATCTGTTTCCGGAAACCTATCGCTTCATCGACGAGCTGACCGACCGCCTGGGACTGAACCTGCACGTCTACCGTGCCCGCCTGAGCCCGGCCTGGCAGGAGGCGCGCTACGGGCGGCTGTGGGAGCAGGGGCTGGAAGGCATCGAGCGCTACAACGACATGAACAAGGTGGAGCCCATGCAGCGGGCCCTGCAGGAGCTCGGCATCCGTGCCTGGTTCTCCGGCCTGCGGCGCCAGCAGTCGGTCAGCCGCCAGCATCGGCAGGTGCTGGAGTTCGGCAAGGGCGGCCGGCTGCGCATCCATCCCATCGTCGACTGGACCGACCGCGACGTGTTCCGTTATCTCAAGCAGCATGACCTGCCGTACCACCCGCTCTGGCACGAAGGTTACGTGTCGATCGGCGACTGGCATACCACCAGCCGGCTGGAGGCGGGCATGCGCGAGGAAGACACCCGCTTCTTCGGACTCAAGCGCGAGTGCGGCCTGCACGAGAAGCTGTAAGGGCGAAGCGCTTTTCCGCACCCGAGACCCGGCCGCGATGCCGGGCGCCGAGCCTCACGCTTTCGGCCGTTGCTCGATCCACAGCAGGGTCGCCGCGATCACGCCGGTGGGCATGGCCAGCAGGTTGAGCCCCGGGATCAGCGTCATTGCCAGTACCGCCGCGCCGAAGCCCAGCGCCAGCGGACGCCGGCGGGCAAGCAGGCGGCGCTCGTCATGGAAGCGATAGCCGTGGTTGCCCATCGGGTAGTCCAGGTACTCCAGCGCGATCGCCCAGGCGCCGAACAGCGCCCACAGCAGGGAGGCGATCAGGTTGATGCCCGGGATCAGG
The DNA here is from genome assembly GCA_029263635.1 of Ectothiorhodospiraceae bacterium. Taxonomy (GTDB): domain Bacteria; phylum Pseudomonadota; class Gammaproteobacteria; order Nitrococcales; family AK92; genus JAAYIK01. The sequence goes on from JAJUFY010000293.1 coordinate 1,550, forward strand.
AACAGTATGAGCAGCGGCAGGGCCAGTTTCAGGAAGTACAGATACTTGCGGGCCTCGCCGATGACGGCCAGCCAGGCCTCGGCGGCCAGCGACAGGTCCTGCTCGGGCGGCGGCGCGCCGGTCACCAGCCGCTCGACCCGCGCTGCCAGGGCGCCGTTGAACGGCGAGCCCAGCAGGTTGGCGATCAGGGTGAAGGTGTAGAACATCACCACCGCCCCGATCAGGACGAATAGCGGCCACAGCAGCCAATAGGCGGCAGTGCTCAGAAACCGCAGCACCTGCTGCCAGATGCTCTCGCCGCTGAAGCTGTCGGGGTCCGGCAGCAGCCAGTCCAGCAGGCTCTGGAACTGCGCGCCGGCCAGCCAGAACAGCAGCGCGAACACCGCCACGTTGATGGCGATCGGCGCCGCTACATAGCGGCGCAGCCCCGGCGCCCACAGCAGCCGGAAGCCGCGCGGCAGGTAGGAGACGCCGAGCAGGAAGTCGCGCATGCGGCCGTTACGGCAGCTCGACCTTGGGCGGCGGAGTCCAGCCCGGCTGGCGGTGTTCGGCGATCACCGTGGTATAGATGCCGCCGCGCACGTTGAACTCGGCGGTGACGCGCATGAAGCGCGGCTCCAGCGCCCGCACCAGGTCGTCCAGGATCTCGTTGGTCACCCGTTCGTGGAAGGCGCCCTGGTCGCGGAACGACCACATGTACAGCTTCAGCGACTTGAGTTCCACGCACTTCTGGTCCGGTACGTAGGCGATGTCGATCACGCCGAAGTCCGGCTGGCCGGTCTTGGGGCACAGGCAGGTGAATTCCGGCACGCGGATGCGCAGGGTGTAATCCCGCTCGGGCTGCGGGTTGGGGAAGGTTTCCAGATCTCTGCTCGGCTGAGTGGCCATGACTTTCCAAGAGTAAGGGTTGCCGGGATAATGAGGGCCGCATTCTACACGCTACGACGCGGTTCATGGTCCGCCCGGGCGGGAGCGGCTAAAGTAGACGTCCGTTGATCTTCACAAAACGCTAAATTGTCGCAGAACACGCTGGCCGGGCGCGGCCCAGCGGAGGCATACCCGCGGATGCGGCTGACCAAGATCAAACTCGCCGGTTTCAAGTCCTTCGTCGACCCGACCACGGTGGTGCTGCCGAGCCAGCTGGTCGGCGTCGTCGGGCCGAACGGCTGCGGCAAGTCCAACATCATCGACTGCGTACGCTGGGTGATGGGCGAGAGCTCGGCCAAGCACTTGCGCGGCGAGTCGATGACCGACGTCATCTTCAACGGTTCCGCCTCGCGCAAGCCGGTCAGCCAGGCCTCGGTGGAACTGGTGTTCGACAACCGTGACGGCGGCATAGGCGGCCAGTACGCCGCCTATGCCGAGATCTCGGTCAAGCGGACGGTCAACCGCGACGGTCAGAGCGCCTACTACCTCAACGGCACCCGCTGTCGTCGCCGCGACATCACCGACGTTTTCCTCGGCACCGGGCTGGGGCCGCGCAGCTACGCCATCATCGAACAGGGCATGATCTCGCGGGTGGTGGAGGCCAAGCCCGAGGAGCTGCGCACCTATCTGGAGGAAGCCGCCGGCATTTCGCTC
>JAJUFY010000457.1 GCA_029263635.1 Ectothiorhodospiraceae bacterium
GCGGTCGAGATCGAGCCGGTCACAGTCCTCATCGCCACCAGCCAGGAGGACGATCGGCGGGCGCTCAGGGCCATGCTCGCCGCCGCCGGCTACCGGGTGGTGGAGGCGGAATCTGCGGCGGAGGCGCTGCGGCAGGAAGACTGCGCGGCAGTCCTGCTGGACGCGAGCCTGACCGACGCCGGCTGCCTCGAGCGGACGCTGCGGATCGAGCGACAGCAACAGACCTCGGCCGCGCCGATCATCTTCCTTGCTCCTGCCACGATGGATCCCGGCCTGATCAGCAAGGGCTATGCCGCCGGCGTCGCGGATTACCTGTTCCGGCCGCTGTCGCCGCACGTGGTGCGGGCCAAGGTTGGAGTGTTCGCGCGGCTCTATCGCCAGTGCCGTCGGCTCGAGCAGCAGAGGGCGCTGCTGCTCGACGCCGAGCGCAGAGAGCAGGAGCTGCGGCAGGCGGCGGAACGGCAGCGTCGTCGGACCGAGGCCGAGCGGGATTTCCTCTACCGCAAGGTGCTTGAGGCGGTAGAGACCCGCGACGAGTTTCTCTCCATCGCCTCCCATGAGCTGCGGACCCCGCTCACTTCGCTGCAGCTGCTGGTGGGTACCCTGCTGCGAGCGGCCGACCGCAACCCGGCCTGGCGGGAGCACGGCGGCGCCCAGGTCATCGACAGGCTGACAGTCGTCGACCGCCAGATCAGCCGCCTGGCGCGCCTGATCGACCAGCTGCTGGATGTATCGCGCATTTCCGCCGGCCAGTTCCAGATGGAGATGGAGGAAACCGATCTCGCCGACATCGTCCAGGATGTGGTGACCCGCTACGCCGACGATGCCGCCAGGGCCGGCTCCGAGGTGCGGGTCAGCATCGGCGGCCCGACCGTCGGCCACTGGGACCGGCTACGTATCGAGCAGGTGCTGGTGAATCTGTTCAGCAACGCGCTCAAGTTCGGCGAGGGCAAGCCCGTCGACATCGAGCTGACCGGCGACGGCGAGCAGACCTGCCTGCGGGTGCGCGACTACGGTATCGGCATTCCGCCCGAGGCGCAGGAGAGGATTTTCCAGCGCTTCGAGCGGGTCGCGTCCTCGCGTGGATACGGCGGTCTCGGGCTGGGGCTCTACATCACCCAGCGCATCGTCGATGCCCACGGCGGCAGCATCAGTCTCGAGAGCACGCCGGGCGAGGGCACCGTCTTCACCGTCCTGCTTCCCTATTGCTCCCGCAATCCCAGCCAGGCCGCATTGCCGATCGAAAAGCTGATCGGCTGAGCAGCGGCCTGTCTGCACGGTTCGCCATTTTTTGGCACTCTAGCCGTCCCCGAGCTACGACCACCCAGTCAAGGAGAACAGGCTGTCATGCGTACGCGCGCGCTTTCTCTGTTGGTTCTGCTGAGTGGCGTCCTGCTGGCGGTCACCGCCCAGGCGGCGCCGACCCTGGAGGCCGTCAAGCAACGCGGTTATCTGAAGTGCGGCATCAGCCAGGGCCTGCCCGGGTTCTCGACGCCGGGGCCGCAGGGGGAGTGGAGCGGGATCGACGTCGATTTCTGCCGGGCCGTGGCCGCCGCCGTGTTCGGCGACGCCGGCAAGGTACGGTTCGTGCCGCTGTCGTCCAAGGAGCGCTTCACCGCGCTGCAGTCC
>JAJUFY010000102.1 GCA_029263635.1 Ectothiorhodospiraceae bacterium
AGCTGCCGTCCAGGCCGCGGGCGGCGACCACCGAGACCTCGCCCTGGAAGTCGATGAAGCCTTCCAGCACTGCCTCGACCGCGCCGATGGCCTGCCAAGCGGCATCGGCCTCGGTCGCATCGCGGATCACCGCCTGGCCCTTGCCGTCGTAACCGAAGCCGGCAGTCTTGAGCACAGCCGGCGTGCCGAGTTCATTGAGCGCCGCATCAAGCTCGGCGCGGCTGCGCACCGCCCGGAACGGCGCGTGCGGGAAGCCGTGGGTGCTGATGAAGGTTTTCTCGCGCAGGCGGTTCTGGATGACATGCAGCGCTTCGCCGCGCGGACGTACCGGCACGAACTGCGCGGCGCGCGCGCTGGCCGAGGACGGCACGTTCTCGAATTCGAAACTGATGACATCCACGTCCCGGCAGAAGGCCGCCAGGGCGTCGAGATCCTCGTAGGGCGCGCAGACTTCTTTGTCGGCGACCTGACCGGTCGGGGTTTCCTGATCCGGCGAGAAAGTGTGGACACGGTAGCCCATGCGGCGGGCGGCGATGGCGAACATGCGGCCGAGCTGACCGCTGCCGAGGATGCCCAGCGTGGCACCGGGCAGGATGGTATTGCTCAAGGCAGCCGGTCCTCCAGCACCCGCCGGGTCTGGTCGGCGCGGAAGGCATGCAGCTTGCGACGCAGCTCGGGCCGGCTGTTGGCGACGATGGCGATCGCCAGCAGGGCCGCGTTGCGGGCGCCGGCCTTGCCGATGGCCATGGTGCCGACCGGCACGCCGGCCGGCATCTGCACGATGGACAGCAGCGAGTCCATGCCTTTCAGCGCCTGGCTCTGCACCGGCACGCCCAGCACCGGCAGCACGGTCTGGGCCGCGACCATGCCGGGCAGATGGGCGGCGCCGCCGGCGCCGGCGATGATGACTTCCAGACCGCGGCCTTCGGCTGCCTGCGCATACTCGCGCATCAGCTCGGGAGTACGGTGGGCGGAGACGATCCGGGTTTCGTGGGGGACCCCGAATTCCGCCAGCACCTCAGCGGCGTTCTGCATGGTCTCCCAGTCCGACTTGCTGCCCATGATGATGCCGACCAACGGCTGCTCGCTCATCCGCCTTCCCCGGCTGGTGAAAATCCGCGATTTTAACAGCTTCCATGGCCGTTGAAACGCACCGCCTGCAGCCGGGTGGTAGCATAGCGCCAACTGCCTTTGACCCTGGAGCCGTCACCTGCCAATGGACGTAGCGCGTCTGAAGGAACTCGATGCCGCCATCCGCGAGCAGTCAATCCAATTGAAGCAGTTGCAGCAGGCCGCGCTTGAACAGGAGCAGAGGCTCGCGCAGCTGCGCGCGGAATTGGAAGCGTTGCGGAAGCTGCTCGCGGACGAGACGGAAGCCGCGCAGTGCAGGCAGGGAGAACTGTTCCCGTAAGCCGTTCCGCGCCGCTGCCGCGGCGCGCAGCGACTCAACGCGGAAACGATCATGGATACCCGGGCCCCTCCTCACCAGCCGCTCGCCGGCATCCTCGGAGATGACCCGGATGCGTCGGCAGCGCTTGCGGCGCGGTTGGGAGTGCCGAAGCTGTCGGAGTAGCCGCCCGCGGGGCTGGTACTACGCCTTGGTCCGGCCGGCCTCGAACTGCTGGATACCCGGCCCGGCGCCCCGGGCGCGGTGCGCGCCGATTTCGCGCCGCTGGCCCGCCAGCGGGCGGCCTCGCTGCGGGGGGAGGCGGTGGCGCGGGCGGTCGGGCTCAAGGGCGGGCAGGCGCTGACAGTGATCGATGCCACCGCCGGTCTCGGCAAGGACGCGTTCGTCCTCGCGAGCCTGGGGGCGCGGGTTCATCTGATCGAGCGCTCGCCGGTCGTGGCGGCACTGCTGGCGGACGCCCTGGGCCGTGCCGAGCAGGATCCGGCGCTGGCGCCGGCCGTCGCGCGCATGACCCTGTACGAGAGCGACGCGCAGCGGCTGTTGCCGGTGCTTGCCGCCGAGCTGGCGGCGGAGGTGGTCTATCTGGACCCGATGTACCCGGAGGCCGGCACCAAGGGGCAGGTCAAGAAGGACATGCAGCTGCTGCGCATGCTGCTGGGGCCGGATACCGATATCACGCCGCTGTTCGAGGCCGCGCTCGCCGGCGCGCGGCGGCGGGTGGTGGTCAAGCGCCCGCGCCGGGCCCCGCCACTGCCGGGCCGCCTTCCCAGCCACAGCATCGATGGCCGCAGCACGCGGTTTGATGTGTATCTTGTGTCGCCCACCGGCGGCCCGCGCTGAGCCGACCTGAAAGCCGTCGGCAGCGACCGACCGAAACAGCGATCCCGCTCGCTCGAGACGGCCGCCTGATAGAACATCCGGCAGAGGGGCTGGGCGAGCCGCTGCTGATGGTGCGCACCTTGTCCCTTTCCCTGCGCAATCCGCAACGGCATCTATACTTGCCGCATCGCTCCATCTTTCCCTTCGCAGCCAGCGACGGGGCGAGCGTTTTCGCCCTCGGCATCGCAGCAAGCGTCTCGCTGCACCGTAAACCTGATTCTGAAAACCAAAATCCACGGCCGTACCCACTCGGGAGGAGACATCATGACAGGCGATTCCACAGCGCAGCAGGAGAGGAGCAGCGAGCCGGGGGGTAACCCTGAGCTTGACCGTTTGTTCCAGCAAGCGGTCGACGCGGGCGATCTGCCCGGTGTCGTTGCCATGGTGGCGGACAGGGATGGCACCACGTACGCAGCCGCATTCGGCCACTGCAGCGCGGCCGACAATGCCGCATTGACTGCGGATTCCGTGTTCTGGATCGCCTCGATGAGCAAGGCCATCACGTCGGTCGCCGCCATGCAGCTGGTCGAGCAGGGCAAGTTGCAGTTGGATAGTCCCCTGGGCGACATCGTGCCGGATCTGGCCGCGCCACAGGTGCTGGAGGGCTTTGCCGATGATGGCCGGCCACGGCTGCGCCCCGCCCGGCGAGAGATCACGCTGCGGCATCTGCTGACCCACACTTCGGGTTTTGGCTACGCCTTTGGCGATACCCAGCTGCTGCAGTACGTCCTGCAGGAACAGATCCCCGACATCACCACCTGCACCACTGCCGCCTACCGACTGCCGCTGCTGTTCGAGCCGGGCGAGCGCTGGCATTACGGCATCGGCATCGACTGGGCCGGCCGGGTCGTGGAGGCTGTCAGCGGGCAGTCGCTGGAGGACTATCTGAAAGAGCACATCCTGGCTCCGCTCGGCATGCGCGACACCGGTTTCGCCCTGACCCCGGCACAGCAGGAACGGCTGGTCGCCATGCACGCGCGGCTGCCGGACGGCTCGCTGCAGCAGATTCCATTCGCGTTGCCGCAAAATCCCGAGTTCTACATGGGCGGTGGCGGCCTCTACGGCACTGCCAGGGATTATCTGCGCTTCCTGCGCATGATCCTGCAGCAAGGCCAGCTCGATGGCGTCCGGATCCTGCGGCCTGAAACAGTGCAACTCATGACGCAGAATCAGATCGGCGATCTGCAGGCCGGGCAGATCAAAAGCGCTGTCCCGGAACTGACCAACGACTGCGACTTCTTTCCCGGCATGCAGCAGCGCTGGGGCCTCGGCTTCCTGATCAACACCGAGCCGTCGCCACAAGGCCGCAGCGCCGGCAGCCTGGCCTGGGCGGGCCTCGGCAACACCTATTACTGGCTGGATCCGGCGCACGACCTGGTCGGGCTGTTCATGACCCAGATCCTGCCTTTTGCCGATTCCAGAGCGATTGGCGTCTTCAACCAGTTCGAGGCCGGTGTCTATCGTCATCTCGCCAACTGATGTAGCTGCGCCAGCGTAGGGCGCCTTGACTGGCAGCAACTGTCCGCTGCAGGTCAAGGCGCCCTGCCGCTACCAGGTATCGACCATCGGCCGTTTCTTGCCGGTGCGCGGCTGCGGCGGCCTGCTGGCGCGCAGGCCGCGGACGATCCAGGCCCGCGATTCGGCCGGGTCAATGACGGCGTCGATCTCCAGCGAGACCGCCATGCTGAGTGCCTTGCCGCGCTCATAGGACTCGGCCACCAGCTTGTCGAACAGTGCCTGGCGTGCCGTCGGGTCGGGCTCGGCCTCCAGCTCCTTGCGGTAGGCCAGTCGCACTGCGCCTTCCAGCCCCATGCCGCCGAACTCGCCGGTGGGCCAGGCGGCGGTGAAGACCGGCGCGTGGAACGAGCCGCCGGCCATGCCCATGGCGCCCAGCCCGTAGCCCTTGCGCAGGACGATGGTGAAGAACGGCACGCTCAGGCTGGCGGCTGTGACGAACATGCGGCTGGTACGGCGCACCAGCGCAGTCTGCTCGGCCTCCGGGCCGACCATGAAGCCCGGCGTGTCGCACAGGCTGAGGATGGGCAGGTCGAAGGCGTCGCAGAGCTGCATGAAGCGGGCAGCTTTGTCGGCGCCGTCGGCATCGATGGCGCCGCCCAGATGCTGCGGGTTGTTGGCGAGCAGTCCCAGCGGCCGGCCCTCGACGCGGATCAAGGCAGTGATCATGCCCGGCGCGAACTGCCGGCGCAGCTCCACCACCGAGCCCTGGTCGGCGAGGATGTCGATCAGCGCGCGGACGTCGTAGGCCCGCAAGCGATTCTCAGGAATGCTGTGGCGCAGCCGGCGCTGATCGGCACACTGCCACTCGGTCACCGGCCCCTGGAAATAGGAGAGCAGCTTGCGTGCCAGCGCCGCCGCCTCCTCCTCATCCCGGACCAGGCAGTCGATGACGCCGTTGGCCGCCTGCACGCTGGCAGGACCGACTTCCTCCGGCGCATATACGCCCAGGCCGCCGCCCTCGATCATGGCCGGGCCGGCCATGCCGAGGCTGGTGTTCTCCGTCGCGATCAGCAGGTCGCTGCTGCCGGCGAACACCGCGTTGCCGGCAAAGCAGCGGCCGGAGGCAATGCCGATGCGCGGCGCCAGCCCGGACAGGCGGGCGTACTGCAGGAAGCTCGGCACATCCAGGCCGGCCACCTTGGTGGCGTTGTCAGTGTCGCCAGGCCGGCCGCCGCCGCCTTCGGTGAAGAAGATCACCGGCAGCTCCTGTTCCTCCGCCACCTGCAGCAGGCGGTCGGTCTTCTTGTGGTTCATGGTGCCCTGGGTGCCGGCCAGCACGGTGTAGTCGTAGGCCAGCACCGCGCAGCGCGCCTTGTTCTCGCCGAACAGGTCGCCGTTGACTGCGCCGATGCCGGCCACCAGGCCGTCGGCCGGGGTGGTGCGGATCAGCTCCTCGACGCTGCGGCGGCGACGCTGGGCGGCGAAGGTGAGCGCGCCGTATTCGATGAAGCTGCCGGGGTCGCAGATGGCGGCGATGTTCTCGCGGGCGGTGCGCTGGCCGGTCTTGCGGCGGCGGGCGACGGCTTCCGGCCGGGCGTCGTCCAGGCCCCGGGCGTGGCGTGCCAGCACTTCGGCCAGGTCCGGGCGGATGGCGTCGAGATCGACCTCTGCCTGCGTGTCCTCGATTGCCGCAGCCGTCGCATCCGGCTCGATGAACAGCAGCGGCTGCGCCTGCGTCACCATGTCGCCCGGCCTGACCAGCACCTGCAGCACCATGCCTGCCGTTGTCGCCAGCACTTCGTGCTGCATTTTCATCGCCTCGATGACGGCGATGAGCTGGCCGGCGCGCACGCGCTCGCCTTCGGCCGCGCTCACATCGACTACCACGCCCTGCATGGCGGCGGTGGCTGCCGTGGCTCCGGGCGGGGCGACAGCCACCTGGGCAGCGGCTTCTTCGGCTTGCGCCTCGGCGGCAAAAAACAGTCGCGGATGGGCGCTGCCATCGAGTGCGGCGAGGTCTGCCATGTGCTCATCGACGAAGCGGGTGTGGACGGCGTTGGCGCGCACTTCAGGGCGGCGCAGCAGGTTCTGCAGGAAGCCGATGTTGGTCGCCACGCCGTCGATGCGGAACTGGCACAGCGCCCGGTAGGCGCGGTCACTGGCGGCTGCAAAGCTGCGGCCGTGCACGATCAGCTTGGCCAGCAGCGAATCGTAGTGCGGGCTGGTGCGGTAGCCGCGGTAGCCGAAGCTGTCGACACGGATGCCGGGGCCCATCGGCGGCTCGAAGGTCGCCAGCAGGCCGCCGGCCGGCTGGGCGTTGCCGGCGCTGTCCATGGTTTCCATGTTGATGCGCAGCTGCATGGCGCACCCGCGCGGTGCGGGAATCCGGTCCTGGGTCAGTCCCAGCTCTTCCAGCGTCGCCCCGCCGGCCAGTTGCAGCTGTGCCTGTACCAGGTCGATGCCGGTGATCTCTTCGGTGACGGTGTGCTCGACCTGCAACCGGGCGTTGGCCTCGATGAAGAAGAACTCGCCGCGCGACTCGTCCACCAGGAACTCGAAGGTGCCGAGGCTGCGGTAGTTCACCGCGGCCGCCAGCCGCAGCGCGGCGGCGATGAGGCGCTCGCGCAAGTCCTCGCCGAGCGTGGGGCTGGGAGCAATCTCGATGAGCTTCTGGGTGCGCCGCTGCAGGCTGCACTCGCGCTCCCACAGATGGCTGACCGCGCCGCAGCCATCGCCGATCACCTGCACCTCGATGTGGCGGGCGCGCGGGATGAAGCGCTCCACGTACAGCGCGCCATTGCCGAAGGCTGCCTGCGCTTCGGCCTGGCAGCGCTTGAAGGCCTCCGGCAGTTGGTCGGGATGCTGGACGATGCGCATGCCGCGGCCGCCGCCGCCGGCCACCGCCTTGACCACCATGGCCACACCCGCGTCGAGCTCGGCCATGAAAGCCTGTGCTTCTTCCACGTTGACCGCGCTGCTGATGCCCGGCACCACCGGTACATCCTGCCGCTGCGCCAGCTGTCGGGCCTGCGCCTTGTCGCCCAACAGGGCGAGCACCTCGGCAGTCGGGCCGACGAAGGTCAGGCCCTCCCGCTCGCAAGCCTCAGCGAAGGACGCGTTCTCGCTGAGAAAGCCGTAGCCGGGATGTACCGCATCGCAACCTGTCGCCCGCGCCACCGCCAGCAGCCGCTCACCATCGAGGTAAGCCGGAGCACCGGTTCCCGCAATCTGGTGGGCCTCGTCGGCCAGCCGGGTGTGCAGCGACTGCGCGTCGTCGGCCGGGTATACCGCCACCGTGGCGATGCCCAGTTCGGCCGCGGCCCGGGCGATCCGGACGGCGATTTCTCCACGGTTGGCGATCAGCAGCTTATTGATGGTCATTGCTTTGCGATCCGGCTGTCGACGAAAGGGATCAGCAACCCTTAGGCGCGACCGGAGCCGGCGTCAAGCCGTTCGTATGTCGAGGTAGGGCCGAGAGAGCGTGGGCCTGGGCCCGCCGGGCGGGCGCCCGGCGGCTCGGAAGGGAGGAGTCAGGCTGTGCCGTGCGCTCGCAGCGGCAGGGCTTCGCCGGCGACGACCTCTGTCAGATGCTGGATCATTACCAGTTAATCTTAATGAAGAGTATTCTACATCTGTTGGTGCACAATTTGGTCAACAGGCTTTGGATAAAACAATGTTTGCTAGTATTCTTGGTGTCTTATTAATTTTTGTTTACATGATTATTTAT
>JAJUFY010000389.1 GCA_029263635.1 Ectothiorhodospiraceae bacterium
CACCGTGGTGACCGGCAGCGCGCTGGCGACCCTGCATTTCGAGGCGGTAGCGGGCACGGTGCCGCTGTCGACGGGGTCCGGCGGGGTGCTGGGCGATCTGGTCAGCAGCGGGTTGGTGCAGGCCTTCAATTTCGTCGGCGCCACCTTGTTCACGCTGGCGCTTTTCCTCGCCGGCGTGACGCTGTTCACCGGCCTGTCCTGGATCGCGCTGATGGACCTGCTCGGACGGTTGGCGCTGCGCACCACGGCGGCGGTCGCCGAGCGCATGCGCCGCTGGTCCGATTACTGGGCCGGCCGCCGCGCCCGGCGCGCCCGCGCCGAGGTGCTCATCCGCGAGGAGCGCCGCTCCAGGACCCGCAAGCCACCCCAGATCGGCCCGGTCGTCGCCGTCGTTCCCGAGGGCGAAAAGGTCAAGAAGGAACGCCAGATCCCGCTGTTCGTCGGCGAAACCCCGGATGGGCTGCCGCCGGTCAGCCTGCTCGAGCCGCCGCGGGAGCAGCAGAAGGGCTATTCCAGCGAGGCGCTGGAGGCGATGTCCAAGCAGGTCGAGCTGAAGCTGAAGGATTTCGGGGTCGAGGTCGAGGTCGTCGCCGTACAGCCGGGGCCGGTGATCACCCGCTTCGAGCTGCAGCCGGCGCCCGGCGTGAAAGTCAGCCAGATCAGCAACCTGGCCAAGGATCTTGCCCGCGCGCTGTCGGTGATTGCCGTCCGGGTCGTGGAGGTGATCCCGGGCAAGTCGGTGGTCGGCCTGGAGATTCCGAACGAGCAGCGACAGCTGATCGCCTACAGCGAGATCATCCGTTCGCAGGAGTTCGAGCGGGCGACCTCGCCGCTGACCCTGGTGCTGGGCAAGGATATCGGCGGCCGGCCGGTCGTGGCCGACCTGGCCAAGATGCCGCACCTGCTGGTGGCCGGCACCACGGGGTCCGGCAAGTCGGTCGGCGTCAACGGCATGATCATGAGCCTGCTGTACAAGAACACCCCCGACCGGGTGCGGCTGATCATGATCGATCCGAAGATGCTGGAACTGTCGGTGTACGACGGCATCCCGCATCTGCTGACGCCGGTGGTGACCGACATGAAGGACGCTGCCAACGCGCTGCGCTGGTGCGTGGCCGAGATGGAACGCCGTTACCAGCTGATGGCGGCGCTGGGGGTGCGCAACATCGCTGGCTTCAACAAGAAGCTCGCCGAGGCGCGCGAGCGCGGCGCGCCCATTGTCGATCCGCTGTTCAAGCCGAGCACCGAGCAGGTGTTCAGCGAGGACGAGCCGCTGCCGCAGGCCCCGGAGCTGGAGCCGCTGCCGTACATCGTGATCGTGGTTGACGAGTTCGCCGACATGATGATGGTGGTCGGCAAGAAGGTCGAAGAGCTGATCGCCCGGCTGGCGCAGAAGGCCCGGGCCGCCGGCATCCACCTGATCCTGGCCACGCAGCGGCCGTCGGTGGACGTCATCACCGGCCTGATCAAGGCCAACATCCCGACCCGCATCGCCTTCCAGGTGTCGTCCAAGATCGACTCGCGCACCATTCTCGACCAGATGGGCGCGGAGACGCTGCTGGGGCAGGGCGACATGCTCTATCTCGCGCCCGGCACCGGGCTGCCGCAGCGGGTGCACGGCGCCTTCGTGACCGACGCCGAAGTCCACAAGGTGGTGGATTTCCTCAAGCAGACCGGCGAGCCGCAGTACATCGACGATGTGCTGGCCGACCCGGGCGAATCGGCGCCGGCCATTCCCGGGCTGTCGTCCGAGAGCGGCGGGGAGGCCGATCCGCTGTACGATCAGGCGGTGCGGATCGTGATCGAGACGCGGCGGGCCTCGGTGTCCGGGGTGCAGCGACGGCTCAAGATCGGTTATAACCGCGCGGCGCGGCTGGTCGAGGAAATGGAGGCGGCCGGCATCGTCGGGCCGCTGCAGTCGAACGGATCACGCGAAGTGCTGGTGCCGGCTCCGGCCGGGGATTGAGCCGGTCGGGTGAACCGATAAAGGAGCTTTCATGTTCAAGCGCTTGAGCCTGCTGGCGTTGCTGCTGCTGGCATTGCCCGCTTACGGTCAGGGCACCGGGGCACTCAAGGATTACTATCAGTCGGTGCAGTCGCTGCGCGGCCAGTTCGTGCAGACC
>JAJUFY010000061.1 GCA_029263635.1 Ectothiorhodospiraceae bacterium
AGTTCCCCTACCGCTACCCGGTGGTCAGGGCGGAGCATCTGCATCTCTGGCAGCCGGAGCCCGAGCCGCGGTACTACGAGCCGGATCCGTTCTGGTACGATCCTTTCTGGCCTTGGCCCTATTACCGCTATCCATGGTACGGCCCGCCGGGCTGGTACGGATATCCGAGGTACTGGTGATGCCCCGCTGCTTTCTGCCGCTGCTGTGCGTGCTGCTGCTGGTCGGTTGTGCCACCAGCAAGCCCCGCTTCGAGACCGCGGGCGTCAACCTCGGCATGACGCCGCAGGCGGCGGCGAGCGAGGGCGACAAGGCGCGGGCGCAGGAAGTGCTGTGGGGCGGCGTCATCGTTGCCGGCAGCAATCTGGCCGATGCGACGCAGCTGGAGATCCTCGCCTATCCGCTCGATGACCGGCAGCGGCCGGATACCGCCCGCCGGCCGCTGGGCCGTTTTCTGGCCGTGGCGGCCGGCTATCTGGAAACCGCCGACTATGCGCAGGGCCGGCTGATTACCATCCGCGGCACCGTGCGCGAGACCGTCATCGGCCGCATCGGCGAGGCCAGCTATACCTACCCGGTGGTCGACATCGCCGACCGCCAGCTCTGGCAGCCCGAGGCGTCCAGCCGCGGCGTCCAGCCCCGGGTCAATTTCGGCTTCGGCGTGATGATCGGCCGCTAAGCGCGGGTTTCCCGACAGGCCCGTCGAGTCCCGCCTTCAGCGTCTCGCTGCAGGCTGCTGTCCCCCCATCTTGGCTTTCGGTACCGGCGCCAGCACTGCGTAGCGTAGCGGCGCCGGCGGCACCCGGATGGAGTCCACGCTGTTCTCTTCGGCCGGTGCCTCGAGGCCGGCCGGCGGCTGCTCGGTGGCGTGCTCTTCGGCACTGCCGCAGGCGGTGGCCAGCATCGGCCACAGGCAGGCGGCGGTGCGCAGGACGCTAGCCATGAGGGCACCCATGCAAGGTTTCGGTCCTATGCTCAGTGGGTGCGGGGAGGATGAATGCAAACCGGCATACGGGTTGGTCGGCAGCGGCTATGGTGACGGCAGGCACCTTGTGGCGGATGCTTGAAGCGCTGTTACTGATCATGGCGGCCAATGGCGCGCCCATCCTGCTGGTGCGGCTGCTGCCCGGCATCCGCCTGTGGCCGGTCGACGGCGGCCGCTGCCTGCAGGACGGTCGCCGGTTGTTCGGCCATTCCAAGACCTGGCAGGGCGTATGGGCGGCCGTCGGCGGGACCACTCTGCTCGCCATGCTGTTAGGTCATGCCTGGTTCGTCGGGGCGGCGACTGGCGCGGCGGCGATGGCCGGCGACCTGTTCTCCAGCTTCATCAAGCGGCGCATGGGGATTCCCGCCAGCGGCCAGGCTCTGGCGGTGGACCAGTTGCCGGAGGCGCTGCTGCCGGCACTGGTGCTGACGCTCTGGCTGCCGCTCACGGTGCTGGAAGTGCTGCTGGTGGTCCTGCTGTTCTTCGTGCTGGAACTGCCGCTGTCGCGGTTGCTGTTCCATCTGGGCGTGCGCAAGAAGCCCTACTGAGCCGGTTGCGGCGCTTCCCGCAAGGTGCTCAGCCGCGGACCAGGCGGTGCAGCACCACCTCTGGCGGGCAGTTGAAGCGCACATCCAGGACCGACGAGCCGGCGCCGACCGAGGTATAGCCCTGCAGCTGTGCATGCTGCCAGCCGCCGCTGCAGACCCGGCGCGGGCAGTTGGCGTTGAGCGTCAACGCGATGCCGCCGGGCAGGCGGATCTGGCCGCCGTGGGTATGGCCGCAGAGCATGGCGTCGAAGCCGGCATGGGCGGCCTGGCGGAAAATCTCCGGCGAATGCGCGAGCAGCAGAGCGCAGGCATCGGCCGGGATATGGCGACAGGCGCGGGCGAGGTCGTCGGTGCGGAAATAGTGCGGATCGTCGACGCCGGCGAGATACAGGACGTCGTCGCCCCGGTGCAGCGCGACCGACTCGTTGAGCAGCAGCTGGATGCCCATGTCTTCGATGGCCGGTGCCATATGGATGGAGTCGTGGTTGCCGAGCACGCCGTAGACGGGGCCGCGAAGCTGGCGGCGCAGCCGGGCGAGGCCGGCGAGCGCCGGCTGCATGGAACCGGCGGTGCGGTAGCGGAAGTCGCCGGTCAGCACGCAGAGGTCGTAGTCGAGCTGGCTGACCCGGTCGGCCAGGAGGTCCGGGAACAGCGGACTGGCATCCAGGTGCGGATCGCTGATCTGCAGAACGGTATAGCCCTCGAACGCAGCCGGCAGCCGCGGCAGGCGGAGGACGTTGCGGGTGACGCCGACGCGGAGCGCGTTGCGGCGGCCGCGCTCATAGAGCAGGGTCGCCTTCAGTAGCCAGCGCACGGCGGTTTCGAAGGAAACCATCCTCTCCAGAAACGGGAAGGAGCGACCGTGGCCGAATACCGGCTGTTCGCCTTCGGACTCGATGCCCAGCCGCAGGCGCAGGAGCGACGGGTCCAGGCGGTGGCGAAGCCGGGCGAGCAGCGCGGCATCGGAAGGAGGCCCTGCATCCATGGACGAGACCGGTTCGACTGGTTGCGATGGTGGGGGAGAAACTTAGATCGGGTCGCTGCCGGCACGGTCAAGGCAGGGCGATCTGGGGCACGCCCTATGCGTCAGCGCGGCCGCGCAGCGGCCGGGTACTGCGCGAGAAGACGGCCAGCAGCATCTGCCGGCGGGAACACGGCAGGCGCGTTGCGGCGCCAGGGCGGCACCGTGCCGCGCGGGGGAGCCCCGCGCGAGCTGCATTGGCCGAGACAGGCAGCCTAGTGGTCGTGGCCACCCGGGCCGTGCACGTGACCGTGCGCCAGCTCCTCGGCGGTGGCGTCGCGCACGTCGATCACGTTGACGTCGAAGTTCAGCGGCTTGCCGGCCAGCGGGTGGTTGCCGTCGACCGTGACCTGGCCATTCTCGACCTTGGTGACGGTGACGATCTGTACGCCCGCCGAGGTCTGGGCCTGGAAACGCATCCCGGGCTCGATCTGTTCGACGCCCTGGAACATTTCCAGCGGCACTTCCTGGGTCAGCGCCTCGTCCCACTCGCCGTAGGCTTCCGCGGCAGGTACCCGCACCGACACCTGTTCACCCGCCTGCTTGCCTTCCAGCGCCTTTTCCAGGCCTGGGATGATGTTGCCGGCGCCATGGAGATAGGCGAGAGGAGCGCGGCCCTTGGAGGTATCGAGGACACTGCCCCCATCGTCAGTGAGGGTGTAGTCGATTGAAACGACCTTGTCCTTGGCAACTTGCATGGCAGGGATCCTGTGTTGGGTTGGAAATCGTGGCAGTCTACCGGGGCAGGCTCGGGAATCCAACCGCGGAACCGGCTGCCTCCGGTGAGAAACTCGAATTTATGGGCATTGCGCGACAACCAAAGCGCGGCCATCGCAACCGCCGGGCCAGGGGATTTTCGATCGCAGGGAACGCCGGCTTGGCTGTCGCCGCCGGCAGCGCCATAAACCTTAAAAGCGAGGGAACCGCATGCTTGTCCACAAGCAGATCCTGCATTTGCCAGAGCCATTCCGCACCGAAGGCGGGGTGCTGCTGCACCGTCCGCAGGTCGTCTACGAGGCGTATGGCCGGCCGGACGGCCCGGTCATCCTGATTACCCACGGCGGCCTCTCCGATCAGCATGCCGCCGGCCGTTATTGCGACGAGGATCCGGCTCCCGGCTGGTGGGACGAGCTGATCGGCCCCGGCAAACCCTTCGACACCGAGCGCTACCGTATCCTCTGCATGAATGCACTGGGCAGCATGTATGGCACCACCAGCCCGAGCACCATGAATCCGGAGACCGGTTGCCGCTACGGGCCGCAGTTCCCGGAAATCACCATGGTCGACATGGCGCGCTATCAGAAGGCCTTTCTGGATGCGGTCGGGGTCGAGGAACTGTGGCTGGTGGCCGGGCCCGGGATGGGGGCGATGCTGGGGCTGCAGCTGGCGGCGCTGTACCCGGAGTCGGTCGGCGCGGTGGTGGCGGTGGCCGGCGTCGGCCGTACGCCGCCGGGCGCTATCGCCACGCATCATTTCATCATCAACACCCTGCGGATGGATCCCCAGTTCCAGGCCGGCTGGTACGATCTCGGCAGGCCGCTGCTGGCGATGAAGACCGTGCACCAGTTCCTGCGCATCAATTCGGTGAACGAAGACCTGCTCAAGACCGCGATCTGGGACGCGGTGCAGGACGGGCCGGAGGCCCAGTGCCAGCGCAGCCGGGCAATCGACCGCTATCTGACCGCCACGGTCGACGTCGACGTCCGCGACCGGGATCCGAACTGCTATATCGCCCTGCTGGAAGCCATCAATTCCTACGATCTCGGCGGCCAGGCCGACAGCTACGAGGAAGGCGTGCTGCGCATCCAGTGCCCGGTGCTGCTGATCAGCATCGACACCGATGCCGACTACAGTCTGCAGTGGGCCGAGGAGCTGGCCGACATCCTCAATACCCGTAGCCCGGGGCAGGCACAGCTGGCGCTGGTCGACTCGCCCTGGGGGCATCTGGGCTGCATCAAGGAATGCGAGCAGATGAGCGAGCCGATCCGCAAGTTCGTGGCGGAGCTCTAGGGAGCACGGCGGCGCCGGCTCAGGGCAGGTCGGTGGTGATGGCCTCGACCGGCCTGCGGCTGGCGTCCGGCAACTCCAGGGGATAGCCATACCAGAGCAGACCGGCCACACGCTGCTGCTGCGGGTCGACCCAGATCAGGTCGTAGAAGCGCCGGTCGCGGGTCACGGCGCCGGTGGTCCATTTGCTGCCTATCCCCATGCTCCAGAGCTGCAGGGCGAGATTCTGGATGGCGCAGGCGGTGGCGGCATAGTCCTCGCGCTCGCGCAGCTCGTCGCCGCCGATGTCGTAGGTGACGACCAGATAGCCCGGCATCTGCGACCACCGGGCGCGCTTCTTTTCGGCCGCTGCCGGTCCCTGCTGGGCGCCGACCAGCTCCGCGTTGAGATCGATGATGGCCTGGCGGGTCTCGGGGCCGCACAGATAGAAGTGCCAGGGTTCGGTCAGGCGGTGGTTGGGAGCCCAGCGGGCGCTGTCGATCGCCGCCAGCAGCGCTTCCCGCGGCGGCAGCTCGGGGCGGAAGCGGTCGACGCTGCGACGGCTGCGGATCAGGTCGGCGACGAGGCGGGAGCGTTCGGATGTGGGCATGACTGCGGTTGTGCAACAGGTTGACCGGAAAGCCGGGCGGCATGGCAGCGCCCGGCTCCACAGTATAGAGGATCGACAGATCCCGGCGGCGGCCGGGGCTGGCTAGTCGACGCTGGCCCGCTGCCGGTCGGCGGGCCGGTAGGCGTCGGGGCTGGCGACCTGGCTGTCGGTGATCGGCGCCGCGGCCATCTCGATCTCGTCCGATTTCGGGCTTTCCTGGCCCTCGCGGTCGACGGTGGAGATGGCCACGTAGTATTCCTTGCCGGGCTGCAGCCCGCGCAGCAGATAGCTGGTCTGCTCCGGATCGTCGATTTCGATGGTACGGGAGTGCCGGCCTGGGGTCTCGCCGACGTAGATGCGGTAGCCGGCGATTTCCGAGCGCCGCAGCGGCGCGCCGTCCAGGCGGTCCTGCGGCGGCTGCCACTCGAGCTCGATCACGCCTTCCTGCCTGGCGATTGCCCGCTCGTCCGCAGGCGGGAGAGAGGTGCTGCCCTCCTGAATGGGAGCACAGCCGCCCTGCAGCAGCAGGAGAGCGGCGGCAGCGGCCATCAGCGGAGCAAGAAAGATCTGCGTCATGATGAATTACCCGGCACCGGCCGTTGGTGTTGGCGGATCAGCGCAGCAGCGCCATAGCCTTCATATGGGGTCGGCAGCCGGTCGGCAAAGAGCGGCGCGCGGGCGGCATGAGGCTCCGCGGTTCAGGCGCCGAGGGGGGTGTGCGCTTCCCGCAGCCGCATGGTGGCCTGCGCGGCTGGCAGCGGCCTGGCGATGTGGTAGCCCTGAGCCTCGTCGCAGCCGATTTCGCGCAGCATCTCCAGGGTTGCGGCGTCTTCCACGCCCTCGGCGACCACGCGCAGGCCGAGGTTATGGGCGAGCCCGATGGTGGAATGGACGATCATGGCGTCGGCATGGCTCAGCAGCATCTGGCGGACGAATGACATGTCGATCTTGAGGGTATCCAGCGGCAGTCGCTGGAGATAGGAGAGCGACGAATAGCCGGTGCCGAAATCGTCGATCGCGAGCCGCACCCCGAGAGCGTGGATCCGCTGGATGACGGCGAGGGCCCGTTCCGGATCGGCGATCAGCGCCCCCTCGGTGATCTCCAGCTGCAAGGCGTCGGCCGGAACCCGGTAGTGTCGGAGGAGCCGCTCGAGCTGCTCCGGGTAGTCCTCGTCCAGCAGGTTGCGAGGCGAGATGTTGACGGCGACGCAGGTCGCCATCCCCTGCCGGTACCACTCCTGCAGCTGCATCAGCGCCTGCTCGATCACCCACAGCGTCAGCGGACGGATGACCTCGCCCATTTCCGCCAGGGGGATGAATTGCTCCGGCGGCACGCTGCCGTGGACCGGATGCCGCCAGCGCAGCAGCGCTTCGAAGCCGGTCAGATGACCGGAATGCAGGTCGATCTTGGGCTGGAACATCAGGTACAGCTGGTTGTCCCGCATGGCCGGGCCGAGATCGGTGATCAGGGCCAGCCGCCGCGGCGAGTGTTCGTCCAGCTCCGGGCGGTACAGCGCCCAGCCGAGCCGGTCCCGCTTCGCCAGATACATGGCGATGTCGGCGCAGCGCATCAGCGTGTTGCTGTCCTGCCCGTGCTCGGGGAACAGCGCGGCACCGATGCTGGCGCCGGCTTCCAGCCGCAGCCCGGCGATCTCGAAGGGCTGGCGGATGGCCTCCACCAGACTCCGGGCCAGCGTCTCGGCCTCCCGAGCGTCTGCGTCGGGCAGCAGGACGGCGAATTCATCGCCCCCGAGCCGGGCCAGCCGGGCTTCGCCCAGCAGCGGCCGCAGCCGCGGCCCGATCTGCGCCAGCAACAGGTCGCCGATGTGGTGGCCGAGCGCGTCGTTGATTTCCTTGAAATGGTCGAGATCGATGAACAGCAGCGCAAAGCCGACGTCGGGATCATCGCTGATGCGGGAGTCGACGGCGGCGGTCAGCCACTTGCGGTTGTACAGCCCGGTCAGCGGATCGTGGGTCGCCTGATGTTCCAGCTCGGCGATGTGGCGCCGGCGTTCGGTGACATCCCGCTGTACTCCCCAGATGCGGCAGAGGTGGCCGTTCTCGACGGTGCCGAAGAAGGAGCTGCTCAGCCAGACGAACTCGCCGCGGCGATTGCGGTACGGCGTCTCGGTTTCGGTGACGTGGTAGCCGAGGCGGATGAAGCGGCTGGCGATCCGGCGGAAGTAACGCTCCCCGTACAGATCGTCCATGGCCAGGCCGATGGCGTCGTCGGAGAACTCGAAGCCGTACATGCGCGCCATGGATTGGTTGCACTCGCTGATGCGGGTGTTGCGGTACAGCCATTCCTGCTGCTCCTCGAGCCCGAGCGTGATCGGCATCGGCGGCTCGACGTCGGCGCGCCAGATGGCTTCCGCGCTGGCCGCGATGAAGGCCCGGTAACGCTCCTCGCTGGCCCGCAGCGCCCGCTCGGCATTGCGCTGGTCGGTGAGGTCGCGCGCGGTCACCACCCGCACCGACATGCCGTTGAGGTCGGTGGCGCGGGATTTGACCTCGATCGGGAAGTTGGAACCATCCGCCCGCAGGCCGTTGGCTTCGTAATGCAGGGTGTTGCCTTGGAGGGACAGCCGCTCGACCCTCTCCCGGTCTTCCGGGATCACGAGCGAGAACGGATTGGCGCCAAGCAGTTGTTCGCGGCTGTAGCCGAACATCCGCAGCAGGTTGCTGTTGACTTCGATGATGCGGCCGTCGCCGTGAATCATCATCGCCTCGAACGAGGCTTCCGCCAGCGCACGGAACCGGGCTTCGCTCTCGCGCAGCTGCACCAGCGTCCGCTCGTAGTCGGTGATGTCGCCGGAGATGGTGGCCGTGCCGTAGAGATCTCCGCTGCCGTCGAACAGCGGGAACTTCACCGATAGCATGGTGCGTTCGCCGCCCGGCAAGGGGAGGCGTTCCACCACTTCCAGAGGGCTGCGTGACGCCAGGATGTCGGCGTCGTGGCTGCGCAGCACGGCGGCCAGCTCCGGCGACGGCAGCTGATCGTCGCTGCGGCCGAGCAGCCAGTCGCGGTCCAGCTGGGTGATTTGCTCGAACCAGCGGTTGACCAGCAGATAGCGGCCTTCAAGGTCCTTGACGTACACCGCCGACGGCGCATTGTTGATCAGGTCCTCGAGCAGCGCCTCGCTCCGGGCCAGCGCCTGCTCGGCCGCTTGGCGGCCGACGCGTTCGAGGACCACGGCCAGCAGGTCGGCGACCGATACGGCGAACTGCTGCTCGTCCAGCGCCCATTGACGAGGGGCCAGCTGCTCGAAGCAGATCACGCCGGCCAGGGTCCCGTCCCGGAGGATGGCGACATCCAGCAGCGCCCGGATTCCGAGCGGCTCAAGGTAGCCGCGGCGCAGATCCGCAACGCGCGGGTCGGCGGTGCAGTCATTGGCCACGAGCAGACGGTTGGCGGACAGCGCGGCGGCATAGTTGGGCGGCCAGTCGATATGGCCGGGCTCGTCGTCGGCAGCGTGGCGGCCGCTGCGGGCGGCGCAGTAGAGGCGGTTGTCCGCATCCGGCTGCAGCAGCCAGACCGTGACGCGGTCGGCGGCGATAGCCTTGCGGGCGGTGCCTGCCAGCTGCTGCAGAGCCTGGTCGGCCCCGGTCAGGGGCGATTGCACGTCGCGTGCCAGCTGCAGCAGTACAGCCTGACGGCGCAGCATGCGCCGCTTGGTTGCGACGCGGTCGGTCACGTCCTGCAGCGTGCCGAGCAGCCTTCTGAGCCGCCGCCGCCCGGTGCAGAGGTCGGCCGTGAGCAGGTAGTGATGCATGCGGCCGCTGCGGTGCAGGGCGCGACAGCGCAGCTCTCCCCTCGGCTCGCCGCGGGCAAGCGCGGCCAGCCAGTCCCGGACCCGGCTGCGGTCGCGGCTGTGCACGAATCGCAGCAGGTGCTGGAAGGTGGTATCGAGTTCTTCGCCGGCGGCCCGGCCCAGATAGGCCCGCGCCGGGGTCAGCCGTAGTCGGTCGGTGCGCGGCTCCCACTCCCAGGAGGCAAGCCCGTCGGCCTCCAGCAGCTGGCCGATCAGGCTGCGTCCGAGCGACAGCAGCGGGGAGTGGGTTCGGCGGGAGGCGGGTTTGGCGGGCATCGTGCTGCTGTCGTTAGCGCCGTCGCAAGCGTAGCGGCGGTGTTGCCGGCCGCGGCACCTGTTGCCGGATACCGCGGCCGGGCGGCATCAGGCCACCGTGACCGGGATCTTGCCGATACGGGCGCGCCACTTGGCAGGGCCGGTCTCGTGTACCGACTCTCCGTTGCTGTCGACCGCGACCGTGACCGGCATGTCCTCCACCACGAATTCGTGGATGGCTTCCATGCCCAGGTCCTCGAACGCGACGACCCGTGCCTGGCGGATCGCCTTCGACACCAGGTAGGCGGCGCCGCCGACAGCCATCAGGTAGACGGCCTTGTGCTTCTTGATCGCCTCGACGGCGGCCGGTCCGCGTTCGGCCTTGCCGATCATGCCGAGCAGCCCGGTCTTGTCCAGCATCAGCTCGGTGAACTTGTCCATGCGGGTAGCCGTGGTCGGGCCGGCGGGGCCGACGACCTCGACGCGTACCGGATCGACCGGGCCGGCGTAGTAGATGAACTTGCCCGTGACATCGACCGGCAGCGACTCGCCGCGGGCGAGCATGTCGGCAATGCGCTTGTGGGCTGCGTCGCGGCCGGTAAGCATGGTGCCGGACAGCAGCAGGGTCTCGCCCGGCTTCCAGCTATGTACCTCTTCCGGGGTCACCGTGTCCATGTTCACGCGCCGGGAGTCCTTTACTC